>NZ_JACVVG010000011.1:0-132867 GCF_016647875.1 Pseudomonas sp. S36
TCGCCTGCCTCCGGGGCCTCGGCGGGCTGGGCGGGCTCTGGTACGGGCTGGGCAAGCCTGTGCAGTTACCTGACGCTGCCGGCCCTGCGCACAAGTTGCAGTGCGCCTCCTATACCCCTTTCGACAAAGACCAGTCGCCCTACGACCAGCCGTTTCGCCTGCGCCCGGCACGCATGGATGCGGACCTGGCGCTGCTGGCTGAGCGTTTTCAGTGCATCCGCACCTATTCCATGAGCGGTCTTGAAGCCATCCCGGCGCTGGCGCGCAAGCATGGGCTGAAGGTGATGCTGGGTGCCTGGGTCAACGCCCACCCCGCCGACACCGACAAGGAGATCGCACTGCTGATCGCCGCCGCCAATGCCAACCCGGATGTGGTGAGCGCGGTGATCGTGGGCAACGAGACCCTGCTGCGCAAGGAGATCACCGGCACACGGCTGGCAGAATTGATCACCCGGGTAAAAAGCCGGGTGCAGGTGCCTGTTACCTATGCCGATGTCTGGGATTTCTGGTTACAGCACCCTGAAGTGGCACCGGTGGTGGACTTTCTTACCATTCACCTGCTGCCCTATTGGGAAGACAACCCCCGTGGCATTGATGATGCCTTGGCCCATGTGGCCGACGTACGCCGGCAATTTGGCCTGCGGTTCGCGCCGAAGGGCATCCTGATTGGTGAAACCGGCTGGCCCAGCGAGGGGCGCCAGCGCGAAACAGCAGTACCCAGCCGGGTCAACGAGGCCCGCTTCATCCGCGGGTTCGTTGCCATGGCCGAGCAGAACGGCTGGCGCTATAACCTGATCGAAGCGTTCGATCAGCCCTGGAAGCGCGCCAACGAAGGCGCTGTTGGCGGCTACTGGGGGCTGTATGACGCCAACCGCCTGGACAAGGGCGTGCTGGAGGGGCCAGTCAGCAACCTGCCCGATTGGCCCCAATGGTGGGTGGCCAGCGCCGTGCTGATGGGGCTGATGTTGCTACTGGCCGGGCGGCCCAGCGGCACACAGGCCGCCGTCGCGCTGCCGTTGCTGGCCGCATTTGGCGCGGGTTGCCTGGGGCTGTGGGGTGAGCTGATGCGCACCCATGCGCGGTTCGCTTCGGAATGGGTATGGGCCGTGCTGCTGGCGGGGCTGAACCTTCTGGTGTTGGCCCACGCGGCCCTGGCACTGGCGCAACGGGCCGGCTGGCGCCAGCGGCTGTTCGCCGGGTTGCAGGCGCAGGCAGGCAGGGTGCTACTGGCGGCCGGCGTTGCGGCAGCGGTGAGCATGCTGGCGATGGTGTTCGACCCGCGCTACCGCAGCTTCCCCAGCGCCGCACTGGCGCTACCGGCGCTGGTTTATGTGCTGCGGCCAGTGCCGGTCCGGCGCCGCGAAGTGACGCTGCTGGCGTGCATCGTGGGTGCCGGTGTAGTGCCACAACTGTTCATAGAGGGCGCTCACAACCAGCAAGCCTGGGTTTGGGCGGCCGTGAGCGTGCTGATGACGGCGGCCCTGTGGCGCAGCCTGCGTATCGCCCGGTAACCGCCCAGGCTCGCTACCGCACCAACCGCAACCCCGCCAGCACCAACGCGAACACCGCAATGCTGGCGGTATACAGCACCAACGCCGGCACCGCGAACACCAGGGCCAAGCCGGCCAGCCAGGCGCCAGCACGCCCGCGCACCACCAGCCCCAGCAGCGCCAACGCCAACCCACCCCAGGCCAGTACCTGATAGTGAATGCCCAGCCCCAGCAACGCGCGCACCTCACATTGCCAGTACGCCGCAGGCTGCGTGCACAGGCCCACCCACTGCCCGTCCTCCATCAGCCCGTAGCGCACGCCATAGCTGGCCGCAAGCCACAGCCCGACAAACAACACCGTCAATACAGCCGGCCATGTACGCGTCATCCATCTCTCCAGCAGTGGTCATAGAAAACGCGCATGATGGCGCAGGGCCCATTTCAAGGCAAAATGCCAGGCCTGCAGCTATGTTGCAGATAACAGGTACACCAAAGGCCATCACGCCCGGCAACTTTGCCTGGGGCGCCGTGGTCCTAGCCTGCACACGCGCCACCTTGCGTTCTTTTGGGGGATTACATGCTTCGATTTATGCGCCTCGCTGCCGTTCTCGGCAGCTTGCTCATGGCTGTGGCCGCTTCTGCGCGGGATATCGACGCCGCGAGCTATGGCTACCCCTTGACCAACCCGTTCGAGGCGACCATCGCCACCACGCCGCCAGACCAGCGCCCGATGCTGCCCAGCGACGATGAAATCGACCAGTCCGACTACAGCCTCACCCTGCGCCCAGAGCGCGAATTCACCCTGCCCGACAACTTCTGGGCGGTGAAAAAGCTCAAATACCGCCTGGCTCGCCAGGACCACGCCGCGCCGTTGATTTTCATCATCGCCGGCACCGGGGCATCCTACAGCAGCAGCATCAACGAATACCTCAAGAAGCTGTTCTACCAGGCCGGTTTCCACGTGGTGCAGCTGTCGTCACCCACCAGCTTCGACTTCATCAGCGCTGCCTCGCGCTTCGCCACCCCCGGCATCAGCCAGGATGATGCCCAGGACATGTACCGCGTGATGCAGGCAGTCCGGGCCCAGCATGCACGGCTGCCGGTCACCGACTTCTACCTCACGGGGTACAGCCTCGGTGCACTGGATGCCGCGTTCGTCAGCCACCTGGACGAAACCCGCCGCAGCTTCAACTTCAAGCGCGTGCTGCTGCTGAACCCGCCGGTGAACCTGTACACGTCCATCAACAACCTGGACAAACTGGTGCAGACCCAGGTGAAAGGCATTGACCGCAGCACCACCTTCTACGAGCTGATGCTGGAAAAACTTACCCGTTACTTCCAGGAAAAAGGCTACATCGACCTCAACGAGGCCTTGCTGTACGACTTCCAGCAGTCCCGTCAGCACCTGTCCAACGAACAGATGGCCATGTTGATCGGTACTTCGTTCCGCTTCTCGGCGGCCGACATCGCCTTTACCTCCGACCTGATCAACCGCCGCGGCCTGATCATCCCGCCCAAACAGCCGATCACCGAAGGCACCAGCCTCACGCCCTATTTCAAGCGGGCCCTGCAGTGTGACTTCGACTGCTACATGACCGAGCAGGTCATCCCCATGTGGCGGGCGCGCACTGGTGGCGGCACCATTCTGGAACTGACCAACCAGGTGAGCCTGTACGCGCTCAAGGACTACCTGCAAAACAGCAAGAAGATCGCCGTGATGCACAACGCCGACGACGTCATCCTGGGCCCAGGCGACATCGGCTTCCTGCGCAAGGTGTTCGGCGACCGCCTGACCCTCTACCCCCATGGCGGCCATTGCGGCAACCTCAACTATCGCGTCAACAGTGACGCCATGCTGGAGTTCTTCCGTGGTTAACAAACTCCTCTTTGCCGCGGCGCTGCTGGCCGCAGGCCATACCCTGGCCGCAGAAACCGCCCCACGGGCCAGCGTGGTCGAGGGCGACCCGCAGGTAATCGGCACCGCGCCCCTGGTCCCAGAGGCAGACGGCTTTCTCGACCCGCTGCGCGAGCTGAAATTCAACCCGGGGCTGGACCAGCGCGAGTTCGAGCGCTCCACCCTGGAGGCATTGAACGTGTACGACCCGCTGGAGTCGGTGAACCGGCGCGTGTACCACTTCAACTACCGGCTGGACCAATGGGTGCTGCTGCCGCTGGTCAACGGTTACCAGTACATCACCCCGCGCTTCGTGCGCAGTGGCGTGACCAACTTCTTCAACAACCTGGGCGATGTGCCCAACCTGTTCAACAGCGTGCTGCAGTTGAAGGCCAAGCGCTCGGCAGAAATCACCGCCCGCCTGATGTTCAACACCATCATTGGCGTGGGCGGGCTGTGGGACCCGGCCACCCGCATGGGGCTGCCGCGCCAGAGCGAAGACTTTGGCCAGACGCTGGGCTTCTACGGCGTGCCGGAAGGCCCGTACCTGGTGCTGCCACTGCTGGGCCCGTCCAACCTGCGGGATACCACCGGGCTGGTGGTGGACTATGCCGGCGAACAGGCCGTCAACTACCTGGACGTGGCCGATACCAGCAAGAAGCACCCGGAAATCTTCGCCCTGCGCGTGGTGGACAAGCGCTACACCACCAACTTCCGCTATGGCCAGCTAAACTCGCCGTTCGAATACGAGAAAGTGCGCTACGTGTATACCCAGTCGCGCAAGCTGCAGATCGCCGACTGAAACCGCTGCGCCACTGCCGCCCGCTGGGCAGTGGCGCAACACCCGTCAACGGCTTTTCTTGTCGTACAGCCGGGGCGCCCCTTCCGGGCGTGACTTGAACCG
Source organism: Pseudomonas sp. S36 (assembly GCF_016647875.1). Taxonomy (NCBI): domain Bacteria; kingdom Pseudomonadati; phylum Pseudomonadota; class Gammaproteobacteria; order Pseudomonadales; family Pseudomonadaceae; genus Pseudomonas; species Pseudomonas sp. S36. The sequence continues at coordinate 4,289 of NZ_JACVVG010000011.1, forward strand.
GCGGTGTGCCCACAGGTACTGCTCCGGGCACTCGCGCAACACCCCCTCCACCCACTGGTTGATGCGCAGGCAGTCGGCCTCTTCGCTTTCACCCGGGAAGCCCGCCAGCGGCGGGTGGATCACCAGGCGGTAACCACTGCCGTCCTCCAGGCGTTTTTGCGTGAACGGAATCACCTGCGCCCTGCCCAGACGGGCGAACTTGGTGGTGGCGGTTACCGTGGCGGCCGGGATGCCGAACAGCGGCACGAAAACACTTTGCTTGGCGCCATAGTCCTGGTCAGGAGCGTACCAGATGGCGCGGCCTGCCCGCAGCAGCTTGAGCATGCCGCGCACGTCCTCGCGCTCCACGGCCAGTGAATCGAGGTTATGGCGCTCACGGCCGCTGCGCTGGATGAAGTCGAACAGCGCATTGCCATGCTCGCGGTACATGCCATCGATGGTGTGCTGCTGGCCGAGCAACGCCGCGCCGATTTCCAGGGTGGTGAAATGCACCGCCATCAGGATGGCGCCCTGGCCGGCCTGATGCGCCGCCTGCAAGTGTTCAAGGCCCTCGACGTGGGCCAGGCGCGCCAGCCGGGCCTTGGGCCACCACCAGCTCATGGCCATTTCGAAGAAGGCAATGCCGGTGGAAGCGAAATTGGCCTTGAGCAGGCGCTGCCGTTCGTCAGCCGACAGCTCGGGGAAACACAGCTCCAGGTTGCGCGCGGCAATACGGCGGCGCTCGCCGGCAAAGCGATACATGACCGCACCCAGCGCGGCACCCAGCTTGAGCAACACCTTGTACGGCAACTGAACCACCAGCCACAACAGGCCCAGGCCCAGCCACAGGCCCCAGAACTTGGGGTGAAGGAAATAGGGGCGAAAACGCGGGCGTTCCATTGAAGCTTCCGGTAAGACAAAGGCCGCGCATTCTACAACGGATCAGCACAAGTTGCGGGCAACCGGTCTTATCGTTATAAGTCAGGGCACTTTTTCCGCAACAAGCCGTCTATGCAGACCATGAGCCAAAACCACACACCCGACACCGCCTCCGTGTTCCAGCTCAAGGGCAGCATGCTCGCCATCACCGTACTGGAACTGGCGCGCAATGACCTTGAAGCCCTTGACCGCCAACTGGCAGCCAAGGTCGCCCAGGCACCCAACTTCTTCAGCAACACGCCGCTGGTGCTGGCGCTGGACAAGCTGCCGGCTGGCGAAGGCGCAATCGACCTGCCCGGCTTGATGCGGATCTGCCGTCATCACGGCCTGCGTACCTTGGCCATCCGCGCCAATCGCATCGAGGACATTGCGGCCGCCATTGCCATCGACCTGCCTGTGCTGCCGCCGTCCGGTGCCCGCGAACGGCCACTGGAGCCTGAGCCGGAAGTGCGCAAGCCAGAGCCTGCGCCCACCCCGCCACCGGTGGTGGAGCCTGAGGTGCGGCCCACCCGCATCATCACCTCGCCGGTGCGCGGCGGCCAGCAGATCTACGCCCAGGGCGGCGACCTGGTGGTGACCACCTCGGTCAGCCCGGGTGCGGAACTTCTGGCCGATGGCAACATCCATGTGTACGGCGCCATGCGCGGCCGGGCCCTGGCCGGTATCAAGGGCAATACCAAGGCGCGTATCTTCTGCCAGCAAATGACCGCCGAGATGGTTTCCATCGCCGGCCAGTACAAAGTCTGCGAAGACTTGCGTCGCGACCCGCTGTGGGGCACCGGCGTGCAAATCAGCCTGTCTGGCGACGTGTTGAACATCACCCGTCTTTAACGGATACTTGCCAGCATTTTTAGCGCAACTTTTTACCGTTGCCGTTATTTCAGTTATTTGCAGGGACTTGCGTCCCGATCATTTTAGGGGTGAAACACCTTGGCCAAAATTCTCGTGGTTACTTCCGGCAAAGGGGGTGTGGGCAAGACCACCACCAGCGCCGCCATTGGTACCGGCCTCGCACTGCGTGGCCACAAGACCGTCATCGTCGACTTCGACGTGGGGCTGCGTAACCTCGACCTGATCATGGGCTGTGAACGCCGCGTGGTGTACGACTTCGTCAACGTCGTCAACGGCGAAGCCAACCTGCAGCAAGCCCTGATCAAGGACAAGCGCCTGGAGAACCTGTACGTGCTGGCCGCCAGCCAGACGCGTGACAAGGACGCCCTCACCCAGGAAGGCGTTGAAAAGGTACTGATGGAACTGAAAGAACAGTTCGAGTACGTGATCTGCGATTCGCCGGCCGGCATCGAGAAAGGTGCCCACCTGGCCATGTACTTCGCCGATGAAGCCATTGTGGTCACCAACCCTGAGGTGTCTTCGGTACGTGACTCCGACCGCATGCTGGGCATTCTGTCGAGCAAGTCGCGCCGCTCCGAAAACGGCGAAGAGCCGATCAAGGAACACCTGCTGATCACCCGTTACCACCCAGAGCGCGTGGTAAAGGGCGAAATGCTGAGCGTGGCCGACGTCGAAGAAATCCTGTCGATCAAGCTCAAGGGCGTGATCCCGGAATCGCAGGCGGTGCTCAAGGCATCCAACCAAGGTATCCCGGTTATTCTCGACGACCAGAGCGATGCCGGCCAGGCCTACAGCGACGCGGTAGACCGCCTGCTGGGCAAAGAGAAGCCGATGCGCTTCATCGATGTACAGAAGAAGGGATTCTTCGAGCGCATTTTCGGGAGCAAATAAACCATGAACCTTTTTGACTTCTTTCGTGGCAGACAAAAACAGACCAGCGCGTCGGTGGCGAAAGAGCGTCTACAGATCATCGTGGCGCACGAGCGCGGCCAACGCAGCGAACCGGACTACCTGCCGGAGTTGCAAAGAGAACTGCTGGAAGTCATTCGCAAGTACGTGAACATCGGCAACGATGACGTGCACATCGAATTGGAAAACCAGGGAAGTTGCTCGATTCTGGAGCTGAACATCACCCTGCCTGATCGCTGATACCGCGAGCAGGAGTGGGTTATTGGGGCTGCTTTGCAGCCCGTCGCCGGCAAACCGGCTCTTGCAGGTCATGCACATGCCTGTGGGGCTCGGTTTGCCGGCGATGGGCCGCACAGCGGCCCCACTGCTTTTCACCGATTCAACCGAGACCACGCAATGCCGCTGTCCACTATCCAGATCCTGCACGAAGACGCCGCCATCCTGGTGATCAACAAACCCACCCTGCTGCTGTCCGTGCCCGGCCGGGCGGATGACAACAAGGATTGCCTGATCACCCGCCTGCAGGAAAACGGCTACCCCGATGCGCTGATCGTGCACCGCCTGGACTGGGAAACCTCCGGCATCATCCTGCTGGCCCGCGATGCCGACAGCCACCGCGAGCTGTCGCGTCAGTTCCATGACCGGGAAACCGAAAAAGCCTACACCGCACTGTGCTGGGGCCAGCCGACACTGGACAGCGGCAGCATCGACCTGCCGCTGCGCTACGACCCGCCTACCAAGCCCCGCCACGTAGTTGACCATGAGCAAGGCAAGCATGCCCTGACGTTCTGGCGCATCCTCGAACGCTGCGGCGACCACTGCCGTGTGGAACTGACGCCCATCACCGGCCGCTCCCATCAGTTGCGGGTGCATATGTTGTCCATCGGCCACCCGCTGCTGGGCGACCGCCTGTACGCCAACCCCGAAGCCCTGGCAGCCCACCCGCGGCTATGCCTGCACGCCTCGATGCTGAGCTTTACCCACCCGGTATCCGGGCAGCGGTTGAAGTTCGAGTGCCCCGCCCCTTTCTGAACGGCCGGTGAACACACGGCAGGCCGCCTGGGGCTTGCCCCTGAGCGGGTTTTTATTGAAGCTTGCAGCTTGCTGCCAGCCGCTTGACCCGGAGTAAGCCATGCGCGATGTACTGAACTCAGGCCTTATCGAATTTCTGAAGGCCTCCCCTACCCCATTCCATGCCACTGCCAGCCTGGCCCAGCGCCTCGAGGCGGGCGGCTATCAGCGCCTGGATGAGCGCGACAGCTGGGCGGTGGTACCCGGTGGGCGCTACTACGTCACCCGCAACGACTCGTCGATCATCGCCATCCAACTGGGCAAACAGTCGCCGCTGCTCAACGGTATCCGCATGGTCGGCGCCCACACCGACAGCCCCTGCCTGCGGGTAAAGCCGCAGCCAGAGCTGCAACGCCAGGGCTTTTTGCAACTGGGCGTGGAGGTGTACGGCGGTGCCCTGCTGGCGCCGTGGTTCGACCGCGACCTGTCGCTGGCCGGGCGCGTTACCTATCGCCGTGACGGCAAGGTCGAAAGCCAGCTGATCGACTTCGCGCTGCCGATTGCGGTGATCCCCAACCTGGCCATTCACCTTAACCGTGGGGCCAATGAAGGCTGGGCCATCAACCCGCAGAACGAGCTGCCACCGATCCTGGCCCAGGTGGCCGGCGATGAGCGCCTCGATTTCCGCGCCGTGCTCACCGAGCAACTGGCCCGCGAACACCAACTGAACGCAGATGTGGTGCTGGACTACGAGCTGAGCTTCTACGACACCCAGGCCGCTGCCCAGGTGGGGTTGCAGGGTGATTTCATTGCCGGCGCACGGCTGGACAACCTGTTGTCGTGCTACGCCGGGCTACAGGCGCTGCTGTCCGCCGACAGCGATGAAACCTGCGTGCTGGTGTGCAACGACCACGAAGAAGTGGGCAGCAGCTCGGCCTGTGGCGCCGATGGCCCGATGCTGGAGCAGACCCTGCAGCGCCTGCTGCCTGACGGCGACGCCTATGTGCGCACTATCCAGCGCTCGCTGATGGTGTCGGCCGACAACGCCCATGGCGTACACCCCAACTACGCCGACAAGCACGACGGCAATCACGGCCCCAAGCTGAACGCCGGGCCGGTGATCAAGGTGAACAACAACCAGCGCTACGCCACCAACAGCGAAACCGCCGGGTTCTTCCGCCACCTGTGCATGGCCGAGGAAGTGCCGGTGCAAAGCTTCGTGGTGCGCAGCGACATGGGCTGCGGCTCTACCATCGGGCCGATTGCAGCCAGCCACCTGGGCGTGCGCACGGTGGACATCGGCCTGCCAACCTTCGCCATGCACTCGATCAGGGAACTGTGCGGCAGCCACGACCTGGCGCACCTGGTGAAAGTACTCACAGCGTTCTACCGTAGCCGCGAACTGCCTTGACCTGCACTGGGCGTGCCCGGGCTTCTGGCTTGGGCATGCCCGGGGTCAACCCGCCTGGGCGGTAACGCGCTATGCTTGCTTCAAGGTTTCACTGCACAAGGATCGTCGCCCATGTCACCGTTTCTGTCCCTCTTCCTGCCTGTCTGTGTTTTTCTGCTGTTGCTCACCCTCGGCTTCGGCATGCGCGAGCGTAACGTCGGCGTGCTGATGATGTGGCTGGGCACACTGGGCATCTTTGGCCTGACCTGCTGGAAGATCCTGGAGAAACTGCCGACATAAACCTCTACACTCGGTCAATCGTTTGACCTGAGGTAGATTTGCCAGTGCCTGCCCTTCTGCGTTACCTGCTGCTGTTGCTTCTGCTGTCTTTCACCACGGCCCACGCCGCGGGTCTGCCCGGCCTGCTCGGTGGCAGCGCCCCTGCGCAACCCCAGGCCACCGAGCCGCTGGGCAAGTCGCTGGACGAGGTGATCAAGAACCTTGAAAACGACCAGCAGCGGGCCAAGCTGCTGGCCGACCTGAAAAAGCTGCGCGACGCCACACGGCAATCCCAGCCCAGTGTCGAGCAAGGGGTGCTCGGCCTGATCGGGGGCGCCCTGCATGATTTCGAGGCGCAGTTCAGCGGCGACGCCAGCCCGTTCCAGCGCTGGGGCCTGGAGATCGAGCAGGCCAAGGCGGAGCTGGCCGAACTGGTGGTGCCGGTGCACCAATGGCCGGCCATTCTGTTCGGCTTTGCTGCGGTGATTGCGGTATGGAGCGTGCTTGCCTTCGCCTTCAACTGGGTGGGCCACCGGGTTCGCCTGCGCTTTGGGCTGAGCGAGGAACTGCCACAGCACCCACGTACCTGGGACCTGGTGCGCTTTGCCCTGCGCAAGCTTGGCCCGTGGCTGGTGGCACTGGTGTTCACCGTGTACCTGAGCTTCGTGCTGCCCCCGTCACTGGGCAAGTCGCTGGCCATGGTGCTGGCCTATGCCTTGGTGGTGGGTACCTGCTTCTCGGCGATCTGCGTGATCGCCTTCTCGCTGCTGGATGGCCCGCACCGCCACCGTGCCCTGCACATCCTGCGGCACCGCGCCTTCCGCCCGTTGTGGATGATCGGCAGCTTTGCCGCCTTCGGCGAAGCCATGGGCGACCCACGGCTCACGGCAGCGCTGGGCACGCACCTGGCCCATGGCGTGGCCACGCTGGCCAACGTGGTGGCAGCGGTATGCACCGGCTTGTTCATCCTGCGTTTCCGCCGGCCTATCGCTCACCTGATCCGCAACCAGCCGCTGTCGCGCCGCCTTACCCGGCGCACCCTCAGCGACACCATCGAGATTCTGGGCAGCTTCTGGTTCGTGCCCGCGCTGATCCTGGTGGCCATCTCGCTGTTCGCCACCTTCGTGTCGGCGGGCGACACCAGCACCGCATTGCGCCAGTCACTGATGTGCACGGTGCTGGTGGTGGTGTGCATGGTGCTCAACGGCCTGGTACGCCGGCATGCCGCCAACCCCAAGCGTGCCAGCAAGCGCCAGGCCGTGTATGCCGAGCGCCTGCGCAACTTCGGTTACCTGTTGCTGCACCTATTCATCTGGCTGGTGTTCATCGAGCTGGGCCTGCGGGTGTGGGGCTTGTCGATGCTCAGCTTTGCCGAAGGTGACGGCCATGACATCAGCCTGCGCCTGCTGGGCCTGGCGACCACGCTGATCGTGGCCTGGCTGGTGTGGATCCTGGCGGACACGGCCGTGCACCATGCCCTGGTACGCTCGCGCCGCGGCCTGGCCAACGCCCGTGCACAAACCATGATGCCGCTGATCCGCAACGTGATGTTCGTGTTCATCTTCATCATCGCGGTGATCGTGGCCCTGGCCAACATGGGCATGAACGTGACGCCGCTGCTGGCCGGTGCCGGTGTGATCGGCCTGGCGATCGGTTTTGGTGCCCAGTCGCTGGTCGCCGACCTGATCACGGGGCTGTTCATCATCATCGAAGACTCCCTGGCCATCGACGACTACGTGGATGTAGGCGGCCACCTGGGCACGGTGGAAGGCCTTACCATCCGTACCGTACGCCTGCGGGACATCGACGGCATTGTGCACACCATCCCGTTCAGTGAAATCAAGAGCATCAAGAACTACTCCCGCGAGTTCGGCTACGCCATCTTCCGCGTGGCCATCCCGCACAGCATGAACATCGACCAGGCCATCACGCTGATCCGCGAAGTGGGGCAAAAATTGCGCAGCGACCCGCTGATGCGCCGCAACATCTGGTCCCCGCTGGAATTGCAGGGCGTGGAGAGTTTCGAGTCGGGGTCGGCGATCTTGCGGGCGCGCTTCAAGACTGCGCCAATCAAGCAATGGGAAGTATCCCGGGCCTTCAACCTGGCGCTCAAGCGCCAGCTGGATGAGGCTGGGCTGGACCTGGCAACGCCGCGGTTGTCGGTGCAGGTGGTGACGGCCGGTGGCGGTGCCATGGCTGACACGGCGGCGTCCAGCTAGGGTACTGCCGCTGGCAAGTGCATGGGCTAGCCGGCTTGGGCACGGATGCGGATTGCATCGTGCCGCCAGTACTCGAGGTCGCAGTCGATCAGGTGACCGTGCTGGTCGCTGTTGACCCGGGTGATGTGCAAGCCCGGGCTGCCCACGGAAACTTTCAGCGCACCGGCCGCCTCGGCGGGCAAGGCGGTTGGCAGAATCTCGAAACACACCTGCCCGTAGCGCAGCCCGTAGACCCGCTCGTAGATCTCGGTTAGCGAACGCCCCAGGTCCTGCTGCAGCACGTCAGGGAAATACTGCGGGTTGAGATAGTGCTCGGCATACAGTACCGCCCTGCCGTCGATCCGCCTTAGCCGGCAAATGCGTACCACACTGGACAACGGCGGCAGCTGCAGGCGCGCACAGATAGTGGCCGAAGCCGGTTGCAGCCGCGCAGACAGCAGCTCGGTGCTGGCCACCCGCCCCTGTTCACGCACCATGGCGTGAAAATGGCTGCGCTCGATCAAGTCGTAGGTCAGGCGTTGGGGGGCGACGAACCAGCCGCGGCGTTCTTCACGGTAGATCAGCCCTCGGGCTTCCAACTGCACCAGGGCCTCGCGCAGGGTGATGCGCGTGGTGGCAAACACCTCACTCAGGCGGCGTTCTGCCGGCAGCTTGCCGCCGGGCATCAGCAGGCCATGCTCGATCTGCTCTTGCAGGGCGTGGCAGATGGCTGTTACCGCCCGTGGTGGCATCGGCTGCATCAAAGGTTACCTATCTGGACTAGGCCAGCCCCACAACGGGGCATCTGGCACGTGCTGCAAGCCTATGCAGGGCGGATGAACATCCTGTGACAGGCTGTGCGCCGACGTTGCCAGAATCGGGCCAGGGCCGCCCGGACGCCGGCAGGAACTGGTCTACGCTGTAGTGCCAGGGGTTCGCCGCAACATACCAAGGCCGGGCCCTACATCAAATTGTCACGCAAGCGGCCTACCTTGGCTCAAGGTTTGCTGACCTAGACCAAAGGCTGCAGACAACGGCTTCACTCATAACAACGTTCGGTTGCAGGCACCCACCCAAGGAGCTACGGATGAAAAAGTTGTTCATGGCGTCACTGCTCGGTTCGGCCATCGCATTCTGCACCACGGCCATGGCCGCAGAAGACCTCAAGGCACTGGAAGAAGCCGCCCGCAAGGAAGGCACCGTCAACAGCGTGGGCATGCCCGATGCCTGGGCCAACTGGAAAGGCACCTGGCAGGACCTGGCCAGCAAGTACGGGCTCAAGCACAGCGACACCGACATGAGTTCGGCGCAGGAAATTGCCAAGTTTGAAGCCGAGAAGGACAACGCCAGTGCCGATATCGGCGACGTTGGCGCCGCCTTCGGCCCCATCGCCATCGCCAAGGGCGTGAGCCAGCCGTACAAGCCCAGCACCTGGGACCAGATCCCGGAGTGGGCCCGTGACAAGGACGGCCATTGGGCGCTGGCCTATACCGGTACCATCGCCTTCATCATCAACAAGGACCTGGTGAAGGCAGGTGACCGCCCCACTACCTGGCATGACCTGGAAAAAGGCAAGTACAAAGTCGCCATCGGGGACGTCGGTACGGCCGCCCAGGCTGCAAACGGCGTGCTGGCGGCCGCCATTGCCTACAAGGGCGACGAAAGCAACGTAGCGCCTGGCCTGCAACTGTTCACCAAGCTGGCCCAGCAGAAGCGCCTGTCGCTGGCCAACCCGACCATCCAGACACTTGAGAAGGGGGAAGTGGAAGTGGGCGTGGTATGGGACTTCAACGGCCTGAGCTACCGTGACCAGATCGACCCCAAGCGCTTTGAAGTGTTGATCCCTGCGGATGGCTCGGTCACCTCGGGCTACACCACCATCATCAACAAGTACGCCAAGCATCCGAATGCGGCCAAGCTGACCCGTGAGTACATCTTCAGCGACGCCGGGCAGATCAACCTGGCCAGCGGCTACGCCCGGCCGATCCGCGCCGAGCACCTGAAGCTGCCGGCTGAGGTGCAGGCCAAGCTGCTGCCTAACGAGCAGTATCTGACTGCGCAACCGATCAAGAATGCTGATGCCTGGGAGGCCACCTCCAAGAAGCTGCCGCAGCTGTGGCAGGAGCAGGTCATCATCGAGATGGAGTGAGGGGCTGGGCTATCTGGCGCCTGAACGGGCCCTTTCGCGGGTAAACCCGCTCCCACAGGATCAACACCGGCTTTAGCCTTGTGTTGATCCTGCTGGGGCACCACAGGCCTTGGCCTTGTGGTGATCCTGCTGGGGCAGCACAGGCCTTAGCCTTGTGGTGATCCTGCTGGGGCAGCACAGGTCTTGGCCTTGTGTTGATCCTGCTGGGGCACCACAGGCCTTAGCCTTGTGTTGATCCTGCTGGGGCACCACAGGCCTTGGCCTTGTGTTGATCCTGCTGGGGCACCACAGGCCTTAGCCTTGTGGTGATCCTGCTGGGGCAGCACAGGCCTTGGCCTTGTGTTGATCCTGCTGGGGCACCACAGGCCGTAGCCTTGTGTTGATCCTGTGGGAGCGGGTTTACCCGCGAAGAGGCCAACGCGGTTCACCTTTGGAGTCACCATGCAACGCAACGTCATCCTGGTCCTGCTCGACGGCCTGAACTTCCAGGTCGCCCGCCATGCCATGGGGCACCTGCACGCCTACGTCGAGGCCGACCGTGCGGCGCTCTATCGGGTGGAGTGCGAGCTGCCGTCGCTGTCCCGGCCGCTGTACGAGTGCATCCTTACCGGCGTGCCTCCCATCGACAGCGGCATCGTGCACAACAACGTCAACCGGCTGTCCAACCAGCGCAGCGTGTTCCACTACGCCCGCGAAGCCAACCTGGGCACCGCGGCTGCGGCCTATCACTGGATGAGCGAGCTGTACAACCGCTCACCTTTCGACCCCCAGCGCGACCGCCATACCCACGCACCCAAGCTGCCGATCCAGCATGGCCTGTTCTACTGGGACGACCGCTACCCCGATTCGCACCTGCTGGCCGACGGTGAATACCTGCGCCGCCGCCACGCCCCCAATTTTCTGCTGGTACACCCGATGAGCATCGACGATGTCGGCCACCATCACGGCCTGGACAGCAGCCAGTACCGTAACGCAGCCCGCAGCGTCGACATTCTGCTGGCTGACTACCTGCCTGGCTGGCTCGAAGAGGGTTACCAAGTGCTGGTTACCGCCGACCATGGCATGAACAACGACCGCTCGCACAATGGGCTGCTGACCGAAGAGCGCGAGGTCCCGCTGTTCGTGTTCGGCGACGCCTTCAGCCTTGACCCGGCAGCCAAACCGCTGCAGACCGAACTGTGCGGGACCATCTGCGAGCTGCTTGGCGCCGCTCACGACAAACCTGTGTGCCGGGAGCTGCTCAAGTGAACAATGGCACCCGTGGTCGCTACCTCGCCCTGCTCTGCCTGCTGCCCTTCGCCATTGTCTTCGTCATTTTCCAGATTGCCCCGCTGGCCTGGGTGGCGATCGGCAGCCTGCAGTCGGATGCAGGCTGGGGCCTGGACAACTTCAGCAAGGTGTTTGCCTCCAAGTTCTACTTGCAGGCCCTGCAGCGCAGCCTGGAAATCAGCTTCTGGTCGAGCCTGTTCGGCATCGTCATCGCCACCTTGGGCGCGTATTCACTGCGCCAGGTGGACTCCAGGCTGCGGGATTTCGTCAGCGCCTTCGCCAACATGACCAGCAACTTCGCCGGCGTGCCGCTGGCGTTCGCCTTCATCATCCTGCTGGGCTTCAATGGCGCGCTCACCTTGCTGCTGAAACAGGCTGGGCTGCTGGAGGACTTCAGCATCTACTCCAAGGGCGGATTGATTCTGGTGTACACCTACTTCCAGATCCCCCTCGGTGTCCTGCTGCTGTACCCGGCCTTCGACGCACTGCGTGAAGACTGGCGCGAGTCGGCGGCGCTGCTGGGTGCCAGCCACTGGCAGTACTGGCGGCATATCGGCCTGCCGGTGCTTACCCCGGCACTGCTGGGCACCTTCGTGATCCTGCTGGCCAATGCCCTGGGCGCCTACGCTACCGTCTACGCCCTGACCACCGGCAACTTCAACGTACTGCCCATCCGCATTGCCGGTTTGGTGGCCGGTGACATCAGCCTGGACCCCAACCTGGCCAGCGCCCTGGCGATGGTGCTGGTGGGGCTGATGACGGTGGTCACGGTGGTGCATCAATGGCTGTTGAAACGGAGCTACCATGCGCGCTGAAGCCAACAACGCCGGGTGGTACCACCGTGCGGTGGTCTACCTGCTGTTCCTCATCCTGCTGCTGCCCCTGGCCGGCACCCTGCTCTACTCGCTGGCCACCAGTTGGTCAGCCACGTTGCTGCCCAGCGGCCTCACCTTCAAATGGTACGTGGCATTGTGGAGCGAACCGCGTTTTCTGGCCGCATTCGGCCAGTCGCTGCTGGTGTGCGTGGGCGCGCTGGTGCTCTCGGTGGTGGTCATCCTGCCGCTGCTGTTCGTGGTGCACTACCACTTCCCCCGGCTTGATGCGCTGATGAACGTACTTATCCTGCTGCCCTTCGCAGTACCGCCCGTGGTGTCATCCGTGGGGCTGCTGAACCTGTACGGCAGTGGGCCGATGGCCATGGTGGGCACGCCGTGGATCCTGATCGGCTGCTACTTCACCATCGCCCTGCCCTTCATGTACCGCGCCATTACCAACAACCTGCAGGCCATCAACCTGCGCGACCTGATGGACGCCGCCCAGTTGCTGGGGGCCAGTACCTGGCAGGCAGCCTTGCTGGTAGTACTGCCCAACTTGCGCAAGGGCCTGATGGTGGCGCTGCTGCTGTCGTTCTCGTTCCTGTTTGGTGAGTTCGTGTTTGCCAACCTGCTGGTGGGTACCCGCTACGAAACCTTGCAGGTGTACCTGAACAACATGCGCAACAGCAGCGGCCATTTCAACAGCGCACTGGTGATCTCGTACTTCGCCTTCGTACTGGTACTCACCTGGGTCGCCAACCGCCTGAACAAGGACAAGACCTGACATGAGCTTCGTCAGCGTACAGAACCTGCAAAAAAGCTATGCCGGCAACCCGGTGTTCAGCAACATCGACTGCCACATCGAGCAGGGTGAGTTCGTCACCCTGCTGGGCCCCTCCGGGTGCGGCAAGTCGACCTTGCTGCGCTGCATCGCCGGCCTGACGCCAGTGGACAGCGGGCAGATCCTGCTCGATGGCACCGATATCGTGCCGTTGAGCCCGCAAAAACGTGGCATCGGCATGGTGTTCCAGAGCTACGCGCTGTTCCCCAATATGACCGTGGAGCAGAACGTGGCATTTGGCTTGCGCATGCAGAAGGTCAAGCCCGATCAGCGCCAGGCGCGGGTGCGTGAGGCGCTGGAGCTGGTAGAGCTGGGCAGTTTTGCCGGGCGCTACCCGCATCAGCTCTCGGGTGGCCAGTGCCAGCGCGTGGCCCTGGCCCGCTCGCTGGTCACCCGCCCGCGCCTGTTGCTGCTGGATGAACCGCTTTCGGCCCTGGATGCGCGCATCCGCAAGCACCTGCGCGAACAGATTCGCGCTATCCAGCGCGAGCTTGGCCTGACCACCATCTTCGTCACCCACGACCAGGAAGAGGCGCTGACCATGTCCGACCGCATCTTCCTGATGAACCAGGGCCGCATCGTCCAGAGCGGCGACGCCGAAACCCTCTACACCGCACCGGTCGACCTGTTTGCCGCAGGCTTTATCGGCAACTACAACCTGCTTGATGCCGACACTGCCAGCCGCCTGCTGCAGCGCCCGGTAGCCAGCCGCCTGGCGATCCGCCCCGAGTCCATCACGCTGAGCCTGCAGGGCGAGCAGGATGCCGAAGTGCGCAGCCATAGCCTGCTGGGCAACGTAATCCGCTATCGTGTGCAGGTGCGCGAGGTGGAACTGGTGGTCGATGTGCTGAACCGCTCACCGGCCGACCTGCACGCGGACGGCCAACGGGTGAGCGTGTCGATCGACCCGACGGCGCTAAGGGAAGTGGCTTAAGGAGATTCATACATGGCATTGGCCATTTTCGATCTGGACGAAACCCTCATCCATGGCGACTGCGCGTCGCTGTGGAGCGAGCAGATGGCCCGCCTGGGCTGGGTGGATGGCGAGGCGTTTCTGCGCCGCGACCAGCAACTGATGGAGGCCTACGGCAAGGGCCACCTGCGGATGGAGGAGTACATGGCATTCAGCCTGGAACCCATCGCCGGGCGCACCCTGGAAGAAGTCGCGCATTTGGTTGAGCCGTGGGTGGAGGACGTGATCGAACCGATCATCTTCGGTGATGCCTGCCGCTGTATTGCCGAGCACCGCCAGCGCGGTGACCGCATATTGATCATTTCGGCCAGCGGCAACCACCTGGTGGGGCCGATTGCGGCGCGCCTGGGGGTGGACGAGTACCTGGCGATCGACCTGGAGGCGCACAACGGGGTGTACACCGGCAGCACCCACGGTGTGCTGACCTACCGCGAGGGCAAGATCACCCGCCTGATGGCGTGGCTGGACCAGGAGCAGGAAAACCTGGAAGGGGCGAGTTTCTATTCCGATTCGCGCAATGACCTGCCCTTGCTGATGAAGGTGGACCACCCTTACGCGGTAAACCCGGACCCAGCGCTGCGCGAGCATGCCCAGGCCAATGGCTGGCCGGTCCTGGCCTGGAGCTGACCGGCCGCATCGCGGGCAGCCCCGCCCCCAAATGACCACTCATTTGGGGGGCAGCTCTAATCACTGTGAGAGCGGGTTTACCCGCGAAGGGCCTGGCCTGCTTAAACCAGGCTCGGGTCTATCACAATCACCAGCTTACCCGACACCTGGTTGCCTTCCAGCTCGGCATACGCCGCCTGGGCGAACTCGACCGCGTAGGTATCCACCAGCAGCGGCGACAAGCGCCTTTCGCTGAACAGAGGCCACACTTGCTGTTGCAGGTCGCGCAGCAGCTCGGCCTTGAACCCGTCATCCCGGTTGCGCAACGTAGACCCGGTAATCTGCGCACGCTTGCCCAGCACCTGCGCCAGGTCCACCTCGAACTTGCGCCCGCCCATGACGCCGATGATCACCCAGCGCCCATCCCGGGCCAGCAGCTTGAGATTGAGCTCGCCGTAGCTGGCGCCCACCGGGTCGAGAATCACGTCGAACGGGCCGAAGCCTTCCAGCTCATCCAGGTTCTGGTTACGCACCACGCCGCCTGCCGCGCCCAGTGCCTGGCAGTGGTTCAAGCGATCCTGCGAGCCAACGCTGACCCACACCGGGTTGCCGAATGCCTTGCACAGCTGGATAGCCGCCGAGCCCACACCACTGGCACCGGCGTGCACCAGCACCTTCTCACCGGCCTTCACGGCCCCCAGCTGGAAGATGTTCAACCAGGCGGTGGCATACACCTCCGGCAGCGCCGCCGCCTCGTGCAGGCTCAGGCCCTCGGGCACCGGCAGCACATGGCGGGCATCCACCACCACTTCTTCGGCCATGGCGCCGCTGGCCAGCAAGGCACACACCCGGTCGCCCACACGCCAGTCGGCGCCAGCGCCCACTTCGGCGACCACGCCAGCGCACTCCAGGCCCATGTAGGGGCTGGCACCCGGCGGTGGCGGGTACAAACCCTTCATTTGCAGCAGATCGGCGCGGTTCAAGCCTGCCGCAGCCACCCGAATGCGTACTTGCCCCGCGTCACAAGCCGGGCGTTCAGCTTCGACCCAGGCCACATGTCCGTCAACGCCTTGCAATGCCTTCACAGTGCCTCCATAGTTGAATCATATGACCGAGCCTGGGCCACCCCGTGCCCAGGCTTTTTGCAGTATGCGCCCGGTTTTTATGGAACCGGCGAACGGAAAAGACGGCCTACTATGCGTGATCAATTGCCCCCACGTCGAATCAGCATGAAGCATTACCTACCTAGCACCGCCCTGGCATTCATGATTGGCCTTGGCAGCCTCGCGCTCGGCGGCAATGCGGCGGCCGCCAACAAATGGGACAGCCTGCAGCCCGACCGCGATGAGATCGTCGCCAGCCTCAACGTGGTCGAGCTGCTCAAGCGCCACCACTACAGCAAGCCGCCGCTGGATGACGCCCGTTCGGTCATCATCTATGACAGTTACATCAAGCTGCTGGACCCGGCACGTAGTTACTTCACGGCCGCAGACATTGCCGAGTTCGACAAGTGGAAGACCCAGTTCGACGACTTCCTGAAAAGCGGCAACCTGGAACCGGGCTTCACCATCTACAAACGTTACCTGGACCGCGTGAAGCAGCGCCTGGACTTCGCCCTGGCCGAGCTGAACAAGGGCGTGGACAAGATCGACTTCACCACCCACGAAACCTTGCTGATCGACCGCAAGGATGCCCCGTGGCTGAAAGACCAGGCCGCGCTCGACGACCTGTGGCGCAAGCGCGTCAAAGACGAAGTGCTGCGCCAGAAGATCGCTGGCAAGGACCCCAAGCAGATCCAGGAAACCCTGATCAAGCGCTACAAAAACCAGCTGGCGCGCCTGGACCAGACCCGCGCCGAGGATATCTTCCAGGCGTACATCAACACCTTCGCCCAGTCCTACGACCCGCACACCAATTACCTGTCGCCGGATAACGCCGAAAACTTCGACATCAACATGAGCCTGTCGCTCGAAGGCATCGGTGCGGTGCTGCAAAGTGACAACGACCAAGTGAAGATCGTGCGCCTGGTGCCCGCAGGCCCTGCCGCCAAGACCAAGCAGGTTGTGCCGGCAGACAAGATCATCGGTGTGGCCCAGGGCAACAAGGAAATGGTCGACGTGGTCGGCTGGCGCCTGGACGAAGTGGTCAAGCTGATCCGTGGCCCCAAAGGGTCGGTGGTGCGGCTGGAAATCATCCCCGCCAGCAATGCGCCCAGCGACCAGACCAGCAAGATCGTGTCGATCACCCGTGAAGCTGTGAAGCTTGAGGAGCAGGCCGCGAAAAAATCGGTGCTCAAGCTGAAGCAGGACGGGCGCGACTACAAGCTTGGCATCATCGAGATCCCGGCGTTTTACCTGGACTTCAAGGCCTACCGTGCCGGGGACCCGGAGTACAAGAGCACCACCCGCGACGTGAAAAAGCTGCTGACCGAGCTGCAGAAGGAAAAGGTCGACGGCGTGGTGATCGATTTGCGCAACAACGGTGGCGGCTCGCTGCAAGAGGCCACCGAACTGACCAGCCTGTTCATCGAGAAAGGCCCGACCGTGCTGGTACGCAACAGCGACGGGCGTGTGGATGTGCTTGAAGACGAAAACCCAGGTGCCTTCTACAAAGGCCCGCTGGCGTTGCTGGTCAACCGTTTGTCCGCCTCGGCCTCGGAGATTTTCGCCGGCGCCATGCAGGACTACCACCGCGCCCTGATCATCGGCGGCCAGACCTTCGGCAAAGGCACCGTACAGACCATCCAGCCGCTCAACCATGGCGAGCTGAAACTGACCTTGGCGAAGTTCTACCGGGTTTCCGGGCAGAGCACCCAGCACCAGGGCGTGCTGCCGGACATCGACTACCCGTCGATCATCGACACCAAGGAAATCGGCGAAAGTGCACTGCCCGAGGCCATGCCGTGGGACACCATTCGCCCGGTGATCAAGCCAGCCGTCGACCCGTTCAAACCTTACCTGGCCCAGCTCAAGGCGCAGCATGAGGCGCGCAGCGACAAGGACGCAGAGTTCACCTACATCCGCGACCGCCTGGCCTTGACTCAGCAGCTGATGAACGAAAAAACCGTCAGCCTGAACGAGCAGGAGCGCCGGGCACGCCACGATGAAGTGGAAGCCAAGCAACTGGCGCTGGAAAACATCCGCCGCAAGGCCAAGGGTGAAGAGCCGCTGAAGGAACTGAAAAAGGTGGACGAGGATGCCTTGCCCGCCGAGGACGAAGACACCAAGCCAGAAGATGATGCCTACCTCTCCGAGACCGGTCGTATTCTGATCGACTACCTGAGTGCCAGCACCAAGATGGCCAAAAAATAGGGCAAGTCTGAATGATGGCTAAATAAAATCAGCTGTCATCAAACAGTCATCGCGCTGTCGTGAAATATGGGCCGGGCATGTGAATGCCCGGCCCTTTCATTTTCAAGGACACCTCATGACCGTTGCCGAACAGCTCAGTGCCTTGGGTGCCATCCTGGCACACGGCAGTATTCACAGCCTGTTCCAGCCCATCATCTGCTTGAGCGAAGCGCGGGTGTTCGGCCACGAAGCCTTGAGCCGCGGCCCCTCAAACAGCCCGCTGCATGCCCCCCTGAACCTGTTTGCCATTGCCCGCCAGGGCGGCCGGCTGACAGAACTGGAAGCCGCCTGCCGCGAAAGCGCTTGCCGGTGCTTCAGCCAGCAGCAACTGCAGGGCAAGTTGTTCCTCAACGTGTCACCGGAATCGTTGCTGGAGCCGCACTACCCTTCTGGGCTGACCCTGAAGCTGCTCGAACAGGCCGGCCTGCCGCCAAGCCGGGTGGTGATCGAGTTGACCGAACACACCCCTACGGACGACTTCCAGCTGCTGTCCAACGCGCTGCACCACTACCGGGACATGGGTTTTTCCATTGCTCTGGATGACCTGGGCGCGGGCTATTCCAGCTTGCGGCTGTGGTCGGAGCTACGCCCCGAGTACGTGAAGATCGATCGCCACTTTATCGATGGCATCCACCTGGACCCGCTCAAGCGCGAGTTCGTGGGCTCCATTCTGCAAATTGCGCGGGCGTCCAAGGCACAGGTGATTGCTGAAGGAATCGAGCTGATGGAGGAACTGCAGGTGCTGATGGAGATGGGCGTAGACCTGGTACAAGGCTACCTGCTTGGGCGGCCGCAGGCGGTGGGCATACCTGGCGGTTACGCCCTGCCTGTACTGGCCGACGCCCTGTCGCCCGGCCAACCTACCGTGCGGTTGAACGCCACGGTAGCCCACCTGCTGCAGATGTTTGACCGCCATCAGCACCTGGATGCGATGCAAGTGGTGGATGCCGAGGGCCGCCCCTGCGGGCTGATCCCCCGGCACGCCCTGCCACCGCACCCTGTAGCTTGCCAGGGGCTGCACAGCAGCCCCCAACCCCTCACTTAACGGTAACGCTCAAGCCAGTGCGCGTAAGGCGCCGGTAGCGTCCACGAGGCCTTGTCCACCCCCAGCTCCTTGGCTGCGAAGTACGCCCAGTGTGGGTCTGCCAGGTGCGCGCGGCCGACCGAAACCAGGTCCAGCTGGTTGGCCTGCAGGGCGCCTTCAGCCAGTTGCGGCGTACCAAAGCCCCAGGCCGACGTCACCGGCAACTGGGCCTCACGGCGCACGCGCTCGGCGATCGGCCCCATGAACGCCGGGCCCCACGGAATGTTGGTGTCCGGGATGGTGAACCCGACACTGACGCTGAGCAGGTCAAGCCCACCGGCCTTGAAGCGGCGCGCCAGTTCGATCGACTCGGCCAGGGTTTGCTCGTCGCGGCCGTCATATTCCAGCACCCCGAAACGCGCGGTAAGCGGCAGGTGCTCAGGCCACACCTCGCGCACGGCTGCCAGGGTTTCCAGCAGGAAGCGGCTGCGGTTGTCGAAGCTGCCACCGTAGGCATCGGTGCGCTGGTTGGAGTGCTCGGAAAAGAAGCTCTGGCCCAGGTAACCATGGGCGAAGTGCAGTTCGATCCATTCAAAGCCGGCCTCGCGGGCACGGCGCGCGGCGTCGACGAAGTCCTGCTTGACCCGGGCGATGTCGTCCAGGGTCATGGCCTGGGGTACTTTCGGCAAGTTGGCACCAAAGGCGATGGCCGACGGCGCGATGGTCTGCCAACCCCGGGGGTCGCCTTCGGCGATATGGTCATCACCCTCCCAAGGGCGATTGGCGCTGGCCTTGCGACCGGCGTGGGCAATCTGGATGCCGGGCACCGCGCCTGCGGCCTTGATCGCCTGCACCACCGGCACAAATGACTGGGCATGGGCGTCGCTCCAGATACCCGCGCAGCCGGGGGTGATGCGGCCTTCCGGCGATACGGCGGTGGCTTCTACGACCAGCAGGCCAGCACCGCCACGGGCCATGCCCGCCAGGTGCACGTGGTGCCAGTCATTGATGATGCCGTCTTCGGCCATGTATTGGCACATCGGCGGAATGGCAATGCGGTTGCGCAGGGTGATGTCTTTGAGGGTGAAGGGTTCGAACAGCGCGGCCATGGAAAACTCCAGGTTCATTGAATACGGTAGTTCGATCATAATCGAACTATGGCAATAATGAAAAGCCCCGGTATCATGCAGACCATGCGAGCCTACAAACATCCCACCGCTGATGACCTTATTCTTGAACGCGTGCTGTACGCCTTGAGCGACCCCGTGCGCCTGGGGATCGTGCGCCACCTGGCAGGCGTGGCGGAAGCCAGCTGTGGCGAGCTGGACGGCGGGCGGCCGAAATCGAGCATGTCCCATCATTTTCGCGTGCTGCGTGACGCAGGGCTGGTGTATACCCGCAATGTGGGCACCACCCACATGAACTCGCTGCGCAGCGAGATGCTGGCCGAGCGCTTCCCCGGTTTGCTGGCCTGCATCCTGCGCCAGCATTGAGCCGCACTCAAAAAAAAAAGCCACAGGGTTAACCCCGTGGCTTCTGATCACAACACCGCGGCTGCTTACAGCGCCATGTCGTTCTCTGGCTTGCTTTCAACCGGCTTAGCTGGCGCCGCAACGCTGGTACCGACGCTTTCGTCGATCACCGGCGGTTTTTCAAGCTGCAGCACTTCGGCGGTGTAGTTCCACTCTTTCTGGGTGGCCGCTGCCGAATCGTTCAGCTTGGTGCCGTAGCTGGGCACGATTTCCTTGATCTTGGCCTGCCACTCTGGGGTAGCGACCTTTTCCTTGAACACGGTTTCCAGCACGTTCAGCATGATTGGCGCTGCGGTGGAAGCACCTGGCGAGGCGCCCAGCAGGCCGGCGATGGTGCGGTCCTGAGAGGCCACCACTTCGGTACCCAGCTTCAGCACGCCGCCTTTTTCTTCATCGCGCTTGATGATCTGCACGCGCTGGCCGGCTTGCCACAGTTTCCAGTCTTCCTTCTTGGCATGCGGGAAGTAGGTCTGCAGGGCAGCGAAGCGGTCATCGTCAGACAGCATCAGCTGGCCAGCGAGGTACTCGACCAGGGGGTACTGATCGATGCCCACGCGGGTCATTGGCCACAGGTTGTGCGTCGTGGTGCTGCTCAGCAGGTCCAGGTACGAACCGTTCTTCAGGAACTTGGTGGAGAACGTGGCAAATGGGCCAAACAGGATCACGCGCTTGCCGTCCAGCACGCGGGTATCCAGGTGCGGTACCGACATGGGTGGCGCGCCGGTGGAGGCAATGCCGTAGGCCTTGGCCATGTGCTGCATGGCAACGGTGGGGTTCTCGGTCACCAGGAACGAGCCGCCTACCGGGAAGCCTGCGTATTCCTTGGCTTCAGGGATGCCCGACTTCTGCAGCAGCTTGAGCGCGCCGCCGCCGGCACCGATGAACAGGAACTTGGCGTCGGTGGCCGATTGGGTACCGTCCTTCAGGTTCTTGTACTCGACGTGCCAGGAGCCGTCCTTGTTGCGGCTGATGTCCTGCACTTCGCTGGACAGCTTCAGGTCGAAGCCCTTCTGGGTTTGCAGGTGCGCGGCGAACTGACGGGTGATCTCGCCGAAGTTCACGTCGGTACCGATCGGGGTCCAGGTCACGGCCAGCTTCTGGTTCGGGTCACGCCCTTCCATCATCAGCGGTACCCACTTGGCGATCTGCGCGTGGTCTTCGGAGTACTGCATCGGGCGGAACAGCGGGCTTGCCTGCAGCGCTTCGTAGCGCTTCTTCAGGAACTTGATGTTGTCATCGCCCCAGACGAAGCTCATGTGCGGGGTGGTGTTGATGAACGAATGCGGGTTCTTCAACACGCCCTGGCGTACCTGCCAGGACCAGAACTGACGGGAAATCTGGAAGGCCTCGTTGATTTCGATGGCCTTGGAGATGTTGATGTTGCCGTCTTTGTCTTCTGGGGTGTAGTTCAGCTCGGCCAGTGCGGAGTGGCCGGTGCCGGCGTTGTTCCAGCCGTTGGAGCTTTCTTCGGCGACGCCGTCCAGGCGCTCGACCATTTCCATCGACCAGCTTGGCTCCAGCTCGTGCAGCCACACCGCCAGGGTGGAGCTCATGATGCCGCCGCCGACCAGCAGCACGTCGACTTTCTTGGTTTCTGCGGCGTGCGCTTGCATGACAGTTGCAGCGACAGCCAGACCCAGCAGGGTCTTGCCAGCTTTCTTGAACATTGATCAATTCCAGTCAGGAGAACGGAGTAGGGCCTGTGGCTGGCCCAGATAAAGCGTGTTCTTCAGCGCGTGCTTGTTATTGATCATTGTCGGGCTGCCAGAGAACCAGAAAACGATTCTGGCTTTTGTCGTATTGACCGACGTCACTGAATCGTTTTTCTGATTGTAACTGAAATGCCAGCACAAACAAATTGGCCGCCTGGGTGCAAGGCGACAGGTTGTCTCAGGCCCGTAGGTTACGCGCTGATGGCATCGAAGCCGCAAACGGGCGAAGGCACCGGGCAGAACTGCGGGAATTCTTCTTCGACGATCCACGGCTCCTTCATCACCAGGTACACGTCAAGGAACTCCGAATAGCCCGGCCATACGTACAGCCCGTTGGTTTCGGCCACTGCACGCGACAGCACGCCCATGCCGCCAAAGCTCTTGATCATTGACACGCTGACGATTTCACTGCCGGAATGGAACACCGTGGCACCGTCCAGGCCACCGCTCTGGCGGTCGGCGAAACGTGCAAAGATCGACGAGTAGGGGCATTCGGGTAGCGGCTTGATCACGACGGACGGCGCTGTGCCCTCGCTGACGGAACAGGCCACCACTTCGATGCGCAGGCCCTTGAGCGACACCGAGTAGAAACCGTCGGGCACGCTGTCCCCCAGGATGACCACCATGTCAGCCTCGCCCTTGGCCAGCTTGGTGAGGTTGTCGGGGGACTCCGAGCAGCTGAAGATGGGGCTGCAGCCGGACAGGTTGCTGGCCACGCCAGCCATTACCTGCTGGTTGATTTCCATCGACAGGGTGCTGTTCAGGGCGACGCGCAGCGGCTGGCTCTGGCGCTCACGCAACTGCTTGATCTTGAGTTGCATACGCTCGGAAGACCGGACGATTTCGAGCATGTGGGGCAGTATGCCAACCCCTTCCTGGGTCAACGACACGCCTTTGTTGGTGCGGTCGAACAGCTTGAAGCCGCAATGGTCCTCCAGCTTCTTCAACTGCGCTGCCAGCGCCTGGACGGTGACGTGTACCTGCTCGGCCGCATCGGTGATCGACCCGGTACGGGCGACATTGGCGATGTTCTTAAGCACCTTGATATCCATTCGACTCCCCTCCACCACTCGCGCGAACCCGCGTGCAACAAGGCCTGAGAGCATACCGCAGAACCCCTGCGCTGTCTGCTCGGCCGGTCGCCCGCCAGCAAGTGACGGTTGAGGCACCTCAAAAAAAAGTGAAGTTTCTGCCATCATTTCGCCTGCTAGATTGGCGCCCAGTTTTTCAACTGGAAGAGATGCCAATGCTTACACTCAAACGGAACATTGATGACGCCCTGCGCCAGAACAAGACGGTGAACGTGCTGGGCAGCGACTTTGCGCTGAACGGCGGGTTTGGCCACTTCGTGTCGTTTTCCAAGAGCTGGGAAACCATGGGTGTCGACCGCTACTACGGCCAGGCCGAAAAAGGCACCCGCTACCGCCGCTACAGCGACTTCGACTTCAACCCGGTCACCGGCGAGCTGCAACAGCTGGAACACCGCGCCTATGAGCAGTCCGAGCAACACAACCAGTATGTGGGCGGCATGCGGCGCCACTTCGAGGACGTGTCCAGCGACGTGTTCAATTCGCCGGTGCTGCGCGCCCTGATCAAGCTCGACTTCGACGTCTACAAAGCGGTGCTGCCCGAAGAACTGCACGATGTGACCTGGCAGTGCCAGGTGCACCAGATTCGCATCGAGATCAAACCCGGCGCGCAAATCGAAATCACCCCCGAAGGTATCCACTGCGACGGCTACCCCTTCAGCGGCGTGCATTTCTGGGGCCGCCACAACGTTGAAGGCGCCACCAGCAAGGTCTACGACAAGCAGTCCAACGTGATCGACTCGGGCACCTACCAGGAAATTCTCGACACCACGTACTTCCTCGACCGCGAGCTGCAGCACTACGTAACCCCGGCCATCAACCCCAGCGAATCGGAAATGGGCTACCGGCAGATCATCGCCATCTCCTTCTCCCGCCCGGGTAGCGAACATGACATTGTCAAATAGCCTGGAGCTGGCAGCGCGCAAGGTTGCCACGCCCGACCATATCAACGGCCTGACCATCAAGAAGGCTACGCCGTTCTATGCCACGCGGCTGGTCAGCTTCCTCAAGCGCTTCAACGAAGTGTCGTTCTGCGACTGGCAGAACGAAGACTTGCTGAAGGGGTTGCTGGGCTCGGACAGCACCTTCTGCTACGTGGCCGAGAACCACAGCGGGGCGATCATCGGCGCAGTGGCCGGTGGGGCGATGGGTACGCGCGGCACCATCAACCACCTGGCCGTGTCGCCGGATTACCGGCACAGCCGCATCGGCACATCGCTGACCACGTCGATTCTCAACGACTTCCGCCAGCATGGCATCCGCCGGGTGTTCCTGTTCATCGACGAGGCCAACCCCTCGGCGATGCACTTCTGGAACAAACAGGGCTTCAGCCAGACACGCGGTGAAATCACCTGCGAGGTCGACCTATGACCGACCTCGCATTGCAACCGGTATGGCGCAAGGAAAGCTTCTTCGACGCATTGCCGGTGATCACCGGCTATTTCGTGGTGAGCTTCGTGTTCGGCGTGATGTGCATCAACGCCGGGCTGCCCTTGTGGCTGCCGGTGGCCATGTGCGTGTTCGTGTATGCCGGGGCGGCGCAGTTTGCCGCACTGGCCTTGATCACCTCGGGCGCACCGCTGCTTTCGATCGCGGTATCAACGCTGCTGATCAATTCGCGGCACATGCTGATGGCCATGTACATGGCCAAGCAGAGCGAGGGGCTGGGCATCAGCAAAACCCAGAAGCTGCTGTATGCATTCGGCCTGACCGACGAGTCGTTCGCCCTGCACAGCCAGCGCCTGCAAAGCCGCAAATACACCCCGCCCGGCTACCTGCTGCAGTTCAATACCTGGTGCCATGCCAGCTGGATTGCCGGCGCGTTGCTGGGCGCAGTGGCGTCCGACGCCCTGCACCGGTTCTCGCAGTTCAAGCTGGACTACGCCCTGACCGCCATGATGATCTACGTGCTGGTTTCACTGTGCAACAGCCGCCCCAAGCTGGTGGTTGCCCTGGTAGTGATAGCCACCACGTGCCTGCTCAACGCGTTCTTCCCTTCCCCCCTCAATGTATTCGTGGCAACTGCCGTGGGTTGTGGAGTTGGCTTATGCCTGAAGAAAAGTACCTGATCGCTGCGGTGGCGCTGATGATGGCGATCACCTACCTGACCCGCGCCACGCCGCTGCTGTTCAGGATGCAGCGCACGCCCAAGGTGTTCAACGACGTCATCGAATACCTGCCCGTGGCGATCATCGCCAGCATCACCGTGCCAGCCTTGCTGATGGCCAAGGACGGCACGCTGATGGCAGTGAACGCCGACATGCTGGCCGCCCTACCGGTGGCGTTGGTTGCCTATTTCACCCGCAGCCTGATTTTCAGCGTGGCGGCCGGGATCGGCGCACACATCGCGATCACGCTGTGGTCGTGACGTGAACCCGCCCAACGCAGCACCCCGCCCGCAGCACCCCGCCACTCACAAGGAAACCGGCATGAGCCAAGCACGCAAACAGGTGACACTTGCAAATCTAAGCGAGTTTGCGCGCCTCATGCCCAAGGGCCTGCCCCACGACCAGGTGATAGCGGCCATGAGCAGCCTGTCACTGAAGTGCTCGCTGAACTACGAGTTGAGCAAGACGTTTCTGGTTGACGGCTGGATCGTGGAATACCGCCACCTGCGCACGGCTGCGCAACTGGCGCCGGTCAATGACCTGCTGCTGTTTACGACCTCGGGTGGGTTGCAGATCAAACGGGCTGATGGCACGCAACAACTGCTTGAAAGCGGCGATCAGGTGGTGTTGCCGGCGGACAGCGAGGCTACCGTTTACCCGGTGGGCAGGGATGACAAGGTGAGTTTTATTGCCTTGTCGATGGAGCTTGATCTGGGCCAGGTGTTGCAGGAGATTGTGGATTAGCCGGGTGCGCGGGGCACGTCCAGCGGCGGTGCAGAAACTGGTCGAGTCGGCACTGATGCAGCTGCAGATGCGGTCGCCGATAACCGCCGAACCGCACAGCCTGCACTAGCAGACCTGGCCCCATCGCAGGCACACCCCGCGCCCCCTGTGGGAGCGGGTTTACCCGCGAAGGCGCCAGCAGAGCCACCGCAAATTCCAGGGAAATACCACAATGCCAACCGACGCCCCAAAAGCCCCCACCACCGTCGGCAAGACCTGCTTCTACCTTGGGTGATGCCTCTGGGGGTTACATCAACCAGAGGCATCATTCATCGCAATCCGCCGCGAGCAGACGAAATAGCGGGCTCGAAGAGAAACTTGCTCATGCGAGCAGTCTCGGGCAGTAGAAATGCCCGAGACTGTTTCCATGAGCAGCTGATCGGTTAGTTGGTTTCCAGTTGATAGGCCTTGCTGACAAACAGTGCGGCAAACAGGCTTTTGCCTTCCTTGAAGGTGTACTGTTCTTCGAACTTGCCATCTGCAACCAGCTTTTGCGCGATGGCGCATTCCGAGTCGCTGTGGTCCTTGCCCTTGGCACCAAAGTCACTGCTCCACATCGACAGCCCCACCTCATCACAGAACGCCGCGAACTTGGCCTTGGGCACCTGTTGCAGATAACTGTCGTAAGCTGCCTTCAGCGGTTCGAAGCCGCTGTAGGTGAGTGAGTAGTTCTGCACCTTCGCCTTGCGGGCAAAACCGCTGACCGCTTCGGCCAACACGGCCTGGCCACCGTAGGGGCTCAACGCCCCGACCAGCATCGCACTGAGCGCCCCTTTGAGCTGAGTTTCAACGTCGTCCAGCTCTGGCAGCGACTGGAACTCAGCTTTGCGCACGATCTCACCCACCTTGGAACCGTCATTGCGGTGGGTGACCACCAACTCCATGGAGCCCTCGCCATCACTGGAGCGTTTGAGGGTGAAATCGACGTCGACCGTGGTACCAAACTCACCGGTGCTGCTGACCAGAAACGCACCGGTCACCGGTTGGCGCACGGCCATGTTGGTACCCCAGGCAAAGTTCGACTGGGTGGCCCGGCCGTTGGCGGCAAGCTCGGCGCGCGGCTGGATTTCGTCGCTCACATCAGCCACCAGTACAACTTCGGCACCCTTGGTGGCAACGAAGGGGTTGGCCATCTGCATGCCCAGCAACTGGATGTGAATGCTGCCATCCTTGTTGTCGCCATCATGGGCCAGTTTCAGCGCATCGGCCTTCAGGTACGCCCCGGCACCCTCGCGGCTGGCACTGAGCTGATATTTCGTCCAGCCCGCCAGGCCTTCACCGGCCGACACACCCTGAACCGACTCCATCATGCCGGCGAGGCCCCGCATGAACTGCTGGGTGCCGTTGGTTTGCGCTGCCGCCACGCGGATCTCGGGGTCGGCCACTGTCAGGTTGCCGGAGAACGCCGAGTAAGACACCTCCCCTTCCGACAACACATCTTCGAGGAAATAACGCTCCTTGAAATCGTCGTAGTAAGCCAGGGCGGCCTTCTTGCCCGAGTTGGCCATCAGCGCATAACCACCGCCGAGCACCAGTACCGCAGCGGCCACACCGCCTATCAGCAGTTGCTTGTGGTTCATCTGTTTGATCATGGTGTTTCCCTCACTGGACCATGGCGGAAGCGTTGTTCCAGTCGTTCACGTACTTTTGGGAGACCTCTGGGGTCCAGCTGAAATCGATGCCGGCGTTGGGGAACTCCTTGGCCAGCACGGCGCCGAACGACACCCTGTCTGCGCAGCGGTCCTGCTTGCAAGCCTCAGGCTCGCCCACGCTGTAGGCCCGGTAGGTAGGGATCGCGCGGCCGTCATCCAGCGGGTAGTACGGCGTAGCGTTGGCTACCTGAGCCACGTACCAGCCCTCGCTGTACTCCTCTTCAGCCACCAGGCGGCCCTTGCTGGGGAAGTCCAGGGTATAGAAGTCACCCTTCTTGCCGGTGACGTGCACCATCATTGGCGTCACCCGGGCCGAACTCGACGGGTTTTGCTGGGCCAATGGCGATGCAAAGCGCACCGTGATACCGGCCATCTGCGCCAGGGCTTCGGTTTCGCGGCCCTTGAATTCGAGCATGCCGTCCTGCAACTGCTGGTAGCGCTCCAGCACACGGGTGTGCACACGGGCGAGTTCCTGCTGGCGCTGGCGCTGCTCACGCACACGCTGCTGCTCACGCTGCACCGCCCAGTTGGTGCCGTCGCGTACATCGAAGAACAGCCCCTGGCGGTTGATGCCGATACGGTTGCGGGTGATTTTCTGCGCATCGTTACCCCACATCCTGTTGGTAACCGCCGACACGTCTTTGACGATCAACAGGTCGGCCACGTCCGTGGTGGTCGGCGACAGTGTCTTCACCAGGTCGAAAATCGCCAGCGCGGTTTCTTTGTACTTGGCCGCATCCAGGGCGAACGATTCGTCCGGGGTGACCGCCACGTAGTAGGGTTCGCTACCGAAAGGGCGCAGCACACCATAGCTGCTGCGGGTGAAGGCCAGGTACACCTTCATCTGCCGGTCGGGAATTTCGCCAAGCAGAAACACAGCCTGGTCGGCATCGGCTGCAAGATAGGAAACGGCCTTGTTCTTGACCGCAGGCTCCAGAGCTTTGGTAAAGATCAAACCGCTCGGGTGGACGTACACGCGGTTCCAGTTATCGCCACGGTAGGTGCCCACCGCTTTCCAGCTGATCTTCTCGAAGCTGCCCTCACCAAAACCGGACGCAGGGCATGGCATGGATGGCGTGGTGCCAAACGACAAGGTATCGCCATCGCTGATGATCGACGTGCTGAGCACCCACTTGCACCCGCCGCCGTCGGTGACCTGCATCAGTTTGGGGTTTTCCAGGACCACGGACCGGCCAAAGTCCGATACGGGGGCCGCAGCGACGGCGGTAGCCGGCGGCGTGACAGGTGGAGCGGCCGGGGCTGGCGCAGGAGCCTCGGCCGCCGGGGCCGGGACTGGCGAGGCAGCAACGGAAGGGGCCGGGGCAGGTTCTACCTTGGCCGGTGGCACCTCGACAGGGGCGGGCTCACCCGCAGACGCGGCGGCGGGAGCAGCAGGAGCAGTGGCAGCGACGGGTGCTTCGGGCTGAGCAGGTGGTGCTGGTTCGGCTGGGGCGGCAGGTGCCTTGGCCAAGGTCACCAGGCCGAGGTTGCTGGCCGTGCCGGAGCCGCTGGCGTAGAGCCCGCCTTTGGCATCAACGGCCTTCCAGTTTACCTTGGCTGTCGGGCAGTCCTTGGCGAACACGAACGGCAGCTTGGTCAACAGGCCTGAGAGCATGTCCTGGTTGTCCCAGGCCGGGCGGCTGATGGTCATCTGGACCTCAGGTTTGCACCAGTTCGCCGCATCCCCGGGCACTTCGACCTTGATGTTGTCCTTTTTAGAGAATGCCAGCTCATGGGCGAATGCCTGTGGTGCCAAACCACAAGCGCCGATCATAGCCAGCGCAAGCGCGTGCTTTTTCATGAAATTCCTCAGATCAGTTCCCAGGTGCCGTTGGCTTGTTTGCAGAAGGTGTTCTGCTCTTGCTCGGTCTGGCCGCTTTGCGATTTCAGGCTGACGGTAACCGGGCGGCAGGCCGCTTCGGCGGCCACCGTCTGAGTGGGCAGCGATTGCAGCGAATCCAGGTCAAAGCCCTGGGTTTCCTTGCTGGCGGCAACGTCCAGCTCGTCCAGGTTGACCGCTGGAGTTACCCGCTTGGCCACGGCCTGGGCCTTGGGCTCCACATAGTTCTTGTGCACGTAACCCACGGTCACACCCTTGCGCCCGACAAGAATCCAGTCCCCGGTGGAGCCCACCGCGGTGAATTCGGTGTGGTTCTTCAGGCTGCCCACCTTCTCCCCGGCCGGGTTGGGGGCCGCACGCACGTTCAGGTTGTCGCTGACAGTCACGTAGGGTTCGTTGATCAGCTTCATCGACGGTACGGCCTGAATCTTCGGCGCGCGCTTGACCTCAACCTGTTTGGTCTTGGTGTATTCCTTGCCCGGCACGATCTGAGCGGTGGCGCCGGAATGGTCGGACTTCCAGGTTACGGGCTGGGCACTGGCCGTGGCCTGCTGCTGGCTCAACACCTCTTGGGTGCGCAGGGCCAAGGCCTGCTGGTCCTTCTCGTCGAGCATGTTGCCGATGCGGTTGCCCACGTATGCGCCGATACCGCCTGCGATCAGCGCAGCGGCCAGCTTGCCGTTGCCACTGCCCATGGTGGAACCGATGGCCACACCGGCCAGGCCACCGATAACGGTGCCCGCTTGCTCTTTGCTGATGCCAAGCTGTGCGCAGGACGTGGTACAGGCGATGGCCACGGCGAGAAGGGAGGCGACGAATGTGTTACGCAAGGGAAAAACTCCATTTTCTGTGCGCACAGCGACGTACCGCAGCCAGGCACTGGCAGCAGCATGCGACGTTATGCGGGGATCTTAGAGGGGCGGCGTAGAGCCGGACCGGTAAGGCGCGAGGCATCCAACGAATCCATGTCAGAACAGGGTCACCACCCGGCGCACGTACTCATTACGGCGTTTGATCTGGGCGTGAGAGGGTCTAGAAGGCGCATTGTAGCGCGAGGTGCAGTGGGGAGTTCAAGACAAAATGTTGCTGGGGACGGTGTATAGCAGCCTCCAACGTTTGACGGCGTTACCGAGCGGCTCCCCTTACCCAAGGAGCTCTCATGCGCAAGATCGTCCCCGATCCTCTCTATCTAGTCGCTACACAGGCCTTTCAAGACGTACTCGCCCATTCCTCGGAATAGGTACGGTGCGCTCTGTACTGGCAGTGCCTGGCCCCATCGCAGATCGTACGGAAGTGGTATGCAGTGGTGCACAGACCAAGCCACAGGGACTTAGAAGTTCGCACTGATTCTTCGCTGGGCCCCTGCGTAGCGAATCGTGGTTGCCCACAACCCTTGCTCCAGGCCAACCAGGACTTTCTCGGCCGGGTGGCGGCGCTGTACGCCCACGCCGCCCTGCTAGCCAGCAGCCTCGACCACGCCACCCGCGGCGCGCAGGCCATGGCCGCTACGCCGAGGCGTTCGCCTTGCTGTGCCAGCAGGCCGCAGTGTTCTTGCGCGACTACGCGCGCCTGGCCAGACTCGACCTCAGCGGCTGTGACACCCACGTCGGCCAGGGCGCGGAAAAAAGGCCGCTTGGGTACGAAATTGGCGATCCTCGCCAAAGGCATAGTGACACTGCGTGCTACCCTCGCCGAGCAGTGGCACAACAACGCGCTGTTGGGATTCACCGAATTCGACAGCATCGCCTGCCACAACGGCAGCGGCGGCACCGATCACTGCGGAGTTGGCGAACTATGGGCGGTTACTCGGGGCGTAGCCTGCCTCGGCGCGGCGTTGATCGAAACACCTATTGTGCAGAGGTTTTCGGGCACCGCGCGGCTCGCGGTCTGCCCAGCAATCCTCATCGTGTCGCCCAACGCCTCACCGATCACAGATGTCTTGCGACACGCTGGCCTCGGTCAGGGCGCCCCAAGCAGATAGCTACTCCCGAATCTTCAGGAGGCCTTCCTCATTGACCAAACGACCAGAGGCGACGACCTGCTCGACCACCGCCGCCACACGCTCTCGTACCGAGGCCGAGATAGCTCGGATGCCGATGGCGCGCGCGACGCGTTCGATGACCTGATCGCGATTCGCGCCAAAGTTGCGCGCTACAACGATGACGATGGCCTCTGCAAGTTCTGTCTCCGGCAGGTACTCCGCCCGGCGGAGCGCCAGTGAAGATACCTGCGAACGATCGCGTGGAACAACAGGTGCGCTAGCGATGGTGAGCCAGGCGCCGTCCCGAGCCACGGAGTTCTGACGGACAGCCACATCGATTGCCCTTTCGACAGCGTCCTGAATGCGACTTCCAGCTCGCTTGACGCCCCAGGCGTCACGGACACGGGACACGACCTCATCGGTATGCACGGGCCCTTCGATGCGCACCACATCAACCGCTATCTCGGCAAGAATGCCTGTCGGAGTTTCGTGGATTACTTCAGAACAATATGTTGGCCGCTGTGGGCTCGCTTCGACATACGGTTCGAAGGTGAAATCACCGTCTTCAGCCCTCACTTCCCGTTCGATGGCAGCTGCAGCGACAGCCTGCTCGACTGAAAGGATTTCCTCGGCAACGCGCTCGTCGAACGCAGCACCCGCTGCATCGATCTGCCGACAGACAAGGTCGAGCTGTTCTTGGGGACGCTGGAACCAATCAGTGCTCCAGATGCGGTGGAGATTCCAGCCATGATCAAGCAGTACCTGCTGGCGGAGACGGTCACGGTCCCGGGCGGACTGAGCGCTGTGGTACGACGCGCCGTCGCATTCGATGCCCAATAGGAAGCGACCTGGGCGCTCCGGATCAGTCACCGCAAGGTCGATGTAGAACCCGGCCAGGCCCACCTGACGCTGGACACTATATCCCCGAGCCTCGAGCGCTGCTGCAACCTGCTCTTCGAAGATGGAATCGAAGTCCCGTCCCGTGACGGCCGCCGTGTCGAGCTTCCCCGTGCGGGCATAGCGGAGAAAGATGCGGAACGCCTCGATCCCTTTGCGGCTGGCGGAAAATGCGGGATCGATGTCCTCATCGGTGATCGAAGAGAACACCTCGCATCGCTGCTTGGCACGGCTGATCAGCACGTTGAGCCGGCGCTCGCCGCCTTCGTTGTTGAGAGGCCCGAAACGCATGGGTACCTTGCCGCCGGGTACGGTCGGTCCATAGCCAACCGAGATGAAGATGACATCCCGCTCGTCACCCTGCACGTTCTCAAGGTTCTTGATGAAGAACGGCTCACTGTTGCGGCGGTTGAAGAAAGCCTCCACCTCCGCTGGCAAACCACGGCGCAGCATTTCAAGCTCGTCGAAGATGGCGCGGCTTTGCGATGCGGAGAACGCTGCTACACCCAAGGACAGTTTCGGGTGCAGTCGGGCGTGCCGGACGATGGCCTCAGCGACTACCTTGGCCTCCGGCCCGTTGACGCTCTTGACAGGTGAACCGAAGACGCCATCCCGAACATGGTGCAAGCGCAGGCCCCGCCCACCCTCCTGAGTCCAAGGGCTGGGCACGATGAACAGCTTGTTTTCATAGAACTGGCGGTTGCTGACCGCAATGAGCGACTGATGCCGGCTACGGTAATGCCAGCGGAGCATGCGCATGGGCAGGCCGCGTGCGGTAAACAGGCCAAGGATGCTTTCAACATCGCCGACCTTCGTTGGCTCATCCTCGTCGATGTCTTCATCGCCACTGGTGAGCTTGGCAAAGAAACTGGTTGGCGGTAGCTGACGAGGGTCACCCACCACAACTACCTGCTTGGCGCGAGCCACCGCACCCAAGGCGTCGACTGGCTGGATCTGACTCGCTTCGTCCATCACGAGCAGGTCGAACTCCAGTGCACCCGGCGGCAGGAACTGCGCGACCGACAGCGGGCTCATCATGAAGACCGGCTTCAAGGCGGTGAGCGCAGGGGCCGCGCGTTCGACCAGCTTTCGCAAGGCCATATGACCTTTCTTCTTCTGAATTTCCCCCCGAAGCACCCCGAGTGGGCCAATCGAACCACTGTCCCTTCGAGGAACATTCTGGTGATGAGCCTGAACGACTTCGCCTGCCGCCGCTGCGATGCGCTGGCGGTCAAGGTCGGCGAACTCGCGCACGATGTGGCCGTGGGCGACGCCATCGAAGCGGCCCAGAGCCGGTTCAGCCTTCAGCACCCGACGGTATTGCCCTTCAAAGTAAGCGAACTCGAACGCAGCGACCGCGTTCGTCGTCGATAGCCGTCCATCGGAAAGTCTGGCGACGACATCCGCGCAACCATCGCGAATGGCTCGTGCAGCACGATCGCGATAGGCCAGCCACCTGTGCAGTTCTTCCTGTTCGGTAACCCAGCGTGATAGCCGTGCAGCCAGGCAGTCCAAATGCACCTCATATATCCGCGGCGCACCGACACTGGCCGACAGGTCGAGTGCAAGTTCATCTGCAATGGAGTGGAAGGCCGTGGCGAGATGCGCGGCCTGCTCGTCAAGAGCCTTGGCGCGAGGAATGAGCGCCTCACGCTCGTTGACTCGACCAGCCAGCGCGCGGATATCTCCATTGACTTTCAGCCAACCAGCGGCTGTCGAGAGTGCGTCCCAATCACTGTCAAGCCCTCGCCATGCGGAGCCGAACAGCGCGTGGCCGAAGCTATACCCATCTCGTACACCCTGGCGCTCCTCGCGTCCCGCGTCCAGCCGTTCAAAAATGGCACAGGCTGATGCTGCGCTAGTGGGGGGATTAATCAGGAAGCGGCTGGCCGTCGACCAAGCGTTCGTGTGGCGGACGGCGAGCTGCAACAACGACTCGAGGTCGAGTTGTTCAGGCGCGGTGGCATCACCGAACACCTGCGTTGCCTGTGCAAGAAAATCGGTATGGACGCCGGACAGGTCGGGAGCGACCTGGGAGAGCAAAAGGCTTACGTGCTTCGAACGCTGGGCGACATCATCCTTCTCAGGACCGCGGGAAGCGATGAGGCGGGGTTCTGCCCCGAGCCCGCGCAGGGACCGCATCCATTCAACTAGAGCCACCAGCGGCGCGGAGGCCGAGCGATCGCCTTGCCAGTCTTCAGCGAAGGCAGCCTTCCCAAAGCTGTCTTCATCGCGCAGCACGCGCCGCGCTTCCTGACCGCGAATCAGCGTATCGAGAGAAGCCAGGGTCACCGGGAGAGGTTGGGCGGGCTGAACCAGGACCGAGCGCATGAGCTTGTTGGCTGCACGCCAGTCGCCACTGAGGAAGCGGAACAGGCTCGTGCCCTTGGCCGCGAGCGCGGCGCGGGCGGGACCTACGTCGATATCCCAGGCGAGGTCGTGGAGCTGACCTGCCAGTGACGTACGAACCCCTTCAAGGTCGGCAGCGGTCTGGGCGATCAGCCCGGCCCGCTCTACGCCGCCGTCCCATAGCTCGGAAGCGAACGTTTCGGGGCTTGCCGGTGGCGCATTTGCAACCCGCTCGCCGATCTTGGCGAGACGGGCAAATTCCCCAGCCGTCGGCGTGCATTCGCGGCCCAGTGCGTGAGCGAGACCGCGGCCCGCCTGCAATAACGCCGGGATGGCATCGCGGACGGAGCAGAGGCGGCGAACAGCGTCCGCATCGAAGTCACCAGGGCACTCGGTGAGCGCCTGCTGCACTTCGTGAGTGTCCTCGTCCCACGCCTCGACATTGACCTCGCTCGACAGCGACTGGCGCAAGGCAGCATAGCGATGACCCAACGCCAGCAATGTATCGACCGCCGATACGTTCGACCAACCGTCATCTGCCATGGCGTCGGCATCAAGTACAGGCGCCACACTGATGCGCCGGGCAAGCGCGCTGACAGCGGCCAGTTCGTCGAGCCTGGACGGAGGCTGGGCTTCCAGCAAACTGGCAGTAGCATTCATGTACTGCCGGGCGTCCTCGAGCTGGCCGCACAGCGTTTCGATACGGGCGACGAGACGCTCACGATCGGTGGGTAGCATCGCTTCGATGCCCACCCCGGTAAAGGCGTGGTCGTGGGGTCTGCCGATGATCTCGATCCGTGTGACCAAGTCATTCAGAAGCGCATGACGCCGTTCGAAACCATCTGCCCCCCAAGCTTCGATCCCCTCCAGAACGACATCATTGGGCATCACCCCCGCTTGCCGCAGGCGTGCGAGATGACCCATGACCTGGAAAGAGGACAGACCGGATGCTGGGTCGACGGCATGCAGCCGGGCCACATGGTCGTTCAGCTCGTCCCGCGCTTCGGTCAGGCGAGCAATCAGGCTTCCCATGGGAGCTGGCTTCGGGGCTCCTAGATCCCAGGTGCGTCGCAGCTCATCGAGTACCGCGCGCTTATTGGCCTTGTTGCTATGGAGTTCCAGGCACGCATCGCCCACGCCCTTTTCGTCCAGGCGCCGTTTTACCACCTCCAGAGCAGCCATCTTCTCGGCCACGAACAGGACCGTTTTGCCGTCCTTGATAGCCGACGCAATGATATTGGCGATCGTCTGGCTCTTGCCGGTGCCAGGAGGGCCCTGGATGACCATGTCACGACCGCGACGCACCTCATGGATGGCAATGGCTTGCGAACTGTCGCAATCGAGGATGTGGAGCATGTCCCCCGGCGGGATGACCGGATCGATGTTGGCGCTCTCGTCGAGCATTCCCTCTCCACCTGGGAAGCCGTCCGAGAGCAGGCCCTTAATGAGTGCGCGATCGACGAGTGTGTTACCCTTGGGCCACACGGCAGGGTCGAGGTCTCTGTACATCAGGAATTTGGCAAACGAAAAGAACCCGACGGTCATCTCATCCGGTAGCACTTCCCACTGGGGCTTGTCCGCCACCGCAGCCGCGACCTCTGCAAAATAGGCATCGATGTCGAAGCTTTCGCTGGCTTCGAAGCTGGGCATACGAAGCTTGTGGATGCGGTCCAGGTACGCTTCCAACGACAGGTTGGATGCGACATCTTCAGCGCGGGCCTTGAGTCGGAATTTCTCGCCCGCCGTTCCGCGGTTCAACTCGACCGGAATTAAGATCAGGGGCGCGTGGCGAACGTTGGCCGCATTGTTTGGATCGATCCACTTGAGGGCGCCAAGGGAGGCAAAGAGGACGTTGACGCCCTGCTCTTCTTCGAGTGTCTTGGAGTTCAGGTAGAGCTCGAGCAGATGCTTTTGCAGACCCTTGCCCGTGAGGCGAGTCTGGAGTTTTGTGTCGCTGTGACGGGTGAGCACGCCCCTCTCGTCGACGCTGTCGTCGGGTTGGGCAAGCTGGTCGATTTCATCGGAGTCTTTGGCCGGCTTTGCATCGTCGGCTGTCGAATCGTTATCGGACTCATCAGTGTCCGCTTTGCCGGCCAGGAAGGTAAACGCTTTTCCCTCCCGAACGAGGAGGCGATATATCTCGGATGTCTTCTCATCGACGACCGCAATCGCCGAGGTACGGCTCGATCGCGGCATATTAAGGAGTCGATTTCGCGCTGAGAGATCAAGCAACTGTGTGCGCGCGTGCTCGAGCTTCTCGGCATTGGGAAGCGCACTCTGGAAAATCGACGCATCCATGGGCGAGTCGGGCGTCGCTGCTTCTATCTTACTGTCCATTCTCATGTCCCTAGCGGAACATCTCCGCCGAACGAGCCCTTCATTGGGCGATCAGTCTATTTTCGCATCCCTGGCGGACATACGCCGGCTGCCCATAAGAACAGGAGCCACGTTGCGACCAGCAATCCCCTTCCAACAACGAAACTGCGTGCGCCTGTTCTAGATAGCATCCATATTAATTCACTGGAAGGCACTTCAAGTGCGGTGTTTTGATGTCGAGCAATCAATCTATGTAGAGGGCACGATAGGGATGTCCTTACCAATTCTGTACACTTCCCCTCTCACACCCTCCATAGGTTTCTGTGCTCTGTCCTCGGTGTGCCTTTGCCGGCCTTTTCGCACAACCCGCCAAAAACAGGGACGCCAATGTGTGACTATGGTTCTCCTCATCCTGGCTGTGTCGTGACTCGGTGCTATCACCCCAAAGCAGAGCTTGATGACTTGATCGACCTAGCCTTCTTCGTCCAGAACTTATTTGGCCAGGTCATAGGCCGAACCTACCTTATTCGGATCCGCATGGGAACAACTGCGTATCCAACCAGATCTTGAGGTAGCCGATCTATTTCAGTGCTGTTGAAATGGTTCCGCGGATGCCGTGGCCAGTCAGATGATACTCGTAATCCATTGGCTTCAAGCTGCGTTGAAGGTGTTGCCGCTGATGCTTTTTTTGAGTTCGCTCGATCGTCTTCCACAAAATCTGAATGCTAGCGTAACCCACTTTGTGGGAGCGACTTCAGCCGCGAACACCGGCAAAGCCGGTGCCCTACACCGCGCTGCCTGCTTCGCGGGTAAACCCGCTCCCACAGGAGGTGTGGTTTACTCATTAAATCGTTGTCCTACTCGATAGCGCAGCGCAGACTGGCAGCTTTGGCGATATCGAGGCCGTGGGCGATGGGGTCAGTGAGATGAGAGTTTTTGTCGGCCCCGGGTGCCGGATCTATTTTGTGCGTACGGGCTAGAACCGCTATTTGATGCTCAACGGTAGCGACAAGACGGATCAGCACAGAGCCATCACGCAAGCTAAAGAAATTCTTTGTATGGTACGAGAAAAAAAACGATGAGCGCTATTCTCAGCCCCGAAGACATGCCCATCCTTGATCTCGATTTGAGTGATACCAAACCCTTCGAAGCTTCCAGATTTCTCGACAGCCCTGAAACCATTGCGGCTTTTTTTGCCGAGGCAATGAAGGCTAACGATGCTCAGACCTTGATGCATGCATTGCGTGAAGTCGCGAAAGCCAAAGGCGTGAATCAGTTTGCACAGGAGGCGGGGGTGAACCGTGAATCGCTTTATAAAAAGCTCAAGGGTGCGGATAAGACCAGATTCTCCACAGTGCAGAAGCTGCTGCTGGCCCGAGGAGTCGAGCTAAAAGTCAGGCCGCTCGAAAAGCTCTCAGCCTCATCGTAGGCCCATTGCTGCCTATGAAGGAAGGCTATGAAAACCTTTGCACTAAGCGATACAAGGGTCTAAACGACAAATGCCCGATGGTTTAACTCGGAAAAAGAAAAACCCCTGAAACTTATCAAGTTACAGGGGTTTTCAGATATGGCGGAGAGATAGGGATTTGAACCCTAGGTACTGTTGCCAGTACAACGGATTTCGAATCCGTCCCGTTCGACCACTCCGGCATCTCTCCAATGCCGCGCATCATACCAGCGAATTTTGAAAACGCAAACCTTTATTTTCTAAAAAACCACGTGGTATCAGGCGCTTGCGTGAACATGCGCGTTACAGCGGCACGCCCAGGCGCTTGGCCACTTCTTCATACGCTTCGATCACATCGCCCAGGCCCTGACGGAAGCGGTCCTTGTCCATCTTCTTGCGGGTTTCCTTGTCCCACAGGCGGCAGCCATCGGGGCTGAACTCGTCGCCCAGCACGATCTGACCGTGGAATACGCCGAATTCCAGTTTGAAGTCGACCAGCAGCAGGCCGGCGTCATCGAACAGCTTGCTCAGCACTTCGTTGACCTTGAGCGACAGCTTTTTCATTTCGACCAGCTGCTCGGCGGTGCCCCAGCCGAAAGCGACAACGTGGGATTCGTTGATGAAGGGGTCGCCCTTCTCGTCGTTTTTCAGGAACAGCTCGAAGGTGGACGGCTCCAGCTTGATGCCCTCCTCCACGCCCAGGCGCTTGACCAGGCTGCCGGCAGCATAGTTACGCACTACGCATTCCACAGGGATCATGTCCAGCCTCTTCACCAGGCACTCGTTGTCGCCCAGCAGCTTGTCGAACTGGGTCGGCACGCCGGCTTCTTCCAGTTTCTGCATGATGAAGGCGTTGAACTTGTTGTTCACCATGCCTTTGCGGTCGAGCTGCTCGATGCGCTTGCCGTCGAACGCCGACGTGTCGTTGCGGAACAGCAGGATCAAGCGGTCGGCGTCGTCGGTCTTGTAAACCGATTTGGCCTTGCCGCGGTAGAGTTCGTCGCGTTTTTCCATGATTGGGCTCCGCTTGCTTGAGGTGTTGGGCTAGGCGATTTCGCGCCAGTCGAGCCCGTGTTCCTGGTTTGCCACCTGGAGCCAGCCAGGGTCGCACCCAAGGGTGTCGACAAAGCACTGGCGGGCCAGGTGTGGCAGGTTGTTCTTGCTGCTGAGGTGGGCCAGCACCAGGTGCTGCAGGTTGCTCCAGCCCAACTCCTGCACCAGGCTCGCGGCCTGATGATTGTTCAAATGCCCTTGCATGCCCCCTACCCGCTGCTTGAGAAAGTACGGGTAGTGGCCGCGCGCCAACATGTCACGGCAGTGGTTGGCCTCGATCAGCAACGCATCCAGGCCATGGTAACGCTCCAGCAACCGCGCATCGTACGAGCCAAGGTCGGTCAGCATGCCAAACCGGCGCTTGCCATCGCTGGCCACGTACTGCAACGGCTCATGGGCATCATGCTCGACCCGCGCGGCGGTAACCTCGAGGCTACCGATTTGCAGGCTTTGCCCACACGCGAGAAAACCGGCCACCTCCACCGGCTTGCGCAGACCGCGCAAGGTGCCCTGGCTGAGGTAGACCGGTATATTGTAGCGCCGTGACAGCAGGCCCACCCCATGCACGTGGTCGGCATGCTCGTGGGTAACCAGCACCGCACTGAGCTGTGCTGCCGAAACCCCGAGCAGCGCCAGGCGCCGCTCGGTTTCACGCAGGGAAAACCCGCAGTCGACCAGGATGAAGGTGTCACCACTGGCGATCAGCGTGCCGTTCCCTTGGCTGCCGCTTCCGAGTACCGCGAAGCGCACTTAGCCCAGGTGGTCCTGAATGGCGCTCAGCACGCGGCGGGCGACATCGGCCGGGGCCACGGTGTTGATGTTTTTCTCGACAGTAACCTGCACGCTCTCACCCACCTTGCTCAGGCGGACCTGGTAGCGCTCGGCACGGGCTTCGCGCTCTTCCTTGGTGGGCTCGCTGCCGAACATGCGGCCAAAGAAGCCAGGCTGGTTCTGCTTGTCTTCAGGCTTTTCGGACAGGTTGATGTAGTACAGGCCCAGGCTGCGGTTGATGTCTTCGACACGCCACTCGCCGCCTTGCTCAAGGGCACGGCCCACGCTGGACCAGGCACGGTCCAGGTCGGCACCCAGGAACAGTACCGGGTTGCCGCTGCCGTCTTCGCTGAGGCTGACGCGGCTTGGCACATCGAAGTCGCGCTCTGCCAGCAGCGACACCGAACCGCCTTTCTCGGCGCTGCGGTTCATGCTGGCCAGCAGTTCGTCGACCAGCAGCGCATCGGCGCCGGTGTTGGTCGAGGTGGACGGGAAGTCGGGCTCGGCGCTGCTGCCGGCCGGGCGCTCGACGCTGACCACGTACACCTCGGAGGTGTTGCGCTGCACGCCTGGCTCGATACGCACCCGCACGCGCACGTCGCTGTTGGCGCTGCTGGCAGTGCTGGCCAGGCGCTGGCCCATGGACGCCGACAGCTCGTCGAAGCGCTGCCAGGTGGTGTTGAATTCGCCGGTTTGCGGGCGCTCTTCAGCGATACGGAAGCCGTTGTCCTCGAAGAACTGACGGGCCACCGGCCACACTTCGGCTGGCGCATGCTGGGCCAGCACCCAACGGCTGGTGCCGCTGCGCTGCAGGCTGTAGTCAGTGGCCTGGCCGGCACCGCCGGTCAAGGGTTGCGGGCGCGGCACCACGAACTCGCCGGCGACGCTGTCGTCGGCAACGTTGCGTGGAATCGGCAGCAGGGGGTCGAGGCGCTTGACGCCGCTCACGTCCGAAGGCAGCTGCATGGGCGCAGTGGGGTGCGCCTGCAGGTAATCGCTGCCGCGGTCGCGGAAATAGCCATCTTCGCCCCACAGCCAGCCACACCCACTGGTGCTGGAGATGATCAGGGCAAGGGCGGAAAGACCAGCCAGTCGCTTCATGCGGGGTACTTCCTCTTAAACCAGTACGCCGGACTGGCGCAGGGCAGTACGGACTTTGTCGTGGCAGCCTTCGCTCAGCCAGGTCAGTGGCAGGCGAATGCCTTTTTTCATCAGGCCCTTTTCAACCAGCGCCCATTTGACCGGGATCGGGTTGGACTCGCAGAACAGGTCTTTGTGCAGGGGCATGAGCGTGTCGTTGATTGCGCGGGCCTTCTCGGCATTGCCCGCAAGGGCGGCCTCGCACAGGTCGGCCATTTCGCGCGGGGCGACGTTGGCCGTGACGGAAATATTACCCTTGCCGCCCATCAGGATCAGCTCGACGGCAGTCGGGTCGTCACCGGACAGCACGATGAAGTCGCTGTCGACACCTTCCAGGATGGCCTTGGCACGGGCCATGTCGCCGGTCGCTTCCTTGATGCCGATGATGTTCTTGACCTTCGACAGGCGGATGACGGTGTCAGCCTGCATGTCGCAGGAAGTGCGGCCAGGTACGTTATACAGGATCTGCGGGATGTCGACGGCTTCGGCAACGTGCTTGAAGTGCTGGTACAGGCCTTCTTGCGTCGGCTTGTTGTAGTACGGCACCACCAGCAGGCAGGCATCGGCACCGGCATTCTTGGCGTTCTGGGTCAGGTGCACCGCTTCGGCAGTGGAGTTGGCACCGGTGCCGGCGATGACCGGTACGTGGTGGTTGCTGCGCTTGACGCGCTCGACCACGTGCTTGATGACCAGAATGTGCTCTTCGACATCGAGCGTGGCGGACTCGCCGGTGGTACCGACGGCGACGATGGCGTGGGTGCCGTTTTCCAGGTGGAAGTCTACAAGCTTGTCGAGGCTTTCCCAGTCAAGACGCCCTTGTGCATCCATGGGAGTGACCAATGCCACCATACTGCCCGCAATCATGTAAC
This sequence comes from Pseudomonas sp. S36, assembly GCF_016647875.1. Classification (NCBI taxonomy): domain Bacteria; kingdom Pseudomonadati; phylum Pseudomonadota; class Gammaproteobacteria; order Pseudomonadales; family Pseudomonadaceae; genus Pseudomonas; species Pseudomonas sp. S36. The sequence goes on from NZ_JACVVG010000011.1 coordinate 46,411, forward strand.
TGCTCCTGCCGGAAAAAGAGAGCGGTAATGGTACTGGGGGCATCGGCCTTGTACAAGCGAAGCAGGCGGGCGGAGCATTCCCCTCAGCGGCTTATTTCGCTACCCTTGATGCTTTGATCGGTGCAGCGCGGCCCGTCGGGCCGTCGACCTTGCTCCCCGCCAGCGTTCATGGCCTCGCATGCGAGCCCCGAGCCCTGCCGGCAGGAGGCTTTCGCCCGTCCTGCGCCGACCGCTCATCGCTTTAGGAATGCTGCATGTCCACCCCCACTGTCCGCGAACAATTCCTCGTCATCAGCGCCTTGGGGCCCAACCCCATGGAGCTGGCCAACGTGCTCAGCCGCGCCGCCTTCGAAAACCGCTGCGCGGTGGTCACCTCGCGCCTGAGCCGCCACGGCGAGACCAGCGCCCTGGTCTTGCAGGTAGGCGGCAGCTGGGACGCCCTGGCGCGCCTCGAAGCCATGCTGCCCAGCCTTGGCAAGAAGCACGGCCTGACCCTGGACGTGGTGCGCAGCGCCGACCAGGAAGTGCGCCCGCAGGCGCTGCCGTACGTGGCCTACGTGAGCGCCGCTTACCGCCCGGACATCATCAACGAGCTGTGCCAGTTTTTCCTCGACCACCGCGTCGAACTCGAAGCCATGACGTGCGACACCTACCTGGCGCCGCAAACTGGCAGCAGCATGCTCAATGCCCAGTTCACCGTGATCCTGCCAGCTGGCACCCAAATCAGTTGGTTGCGTGACCAGTTCCTGGACTTTGCCGATGCGCTGAACCTGGATGCACTGATCGAACCCTGGCGCCCCCAGAACCCTATGTAAGGAGCCCCCATGGCCGTAGCACTCGACCAACCCGTTGCCGACTTCCAGGCCCAGGCCACCAGCGGCCACACCGTGAGCCTGGCCGGGCTCAAGGGCCAGCAGGTGGTGGTGTACTTCTACCCGAAGGACAGCACCCCGGGCTGCACCACTGAAGGCCAGGGGTTCCGCGACCAGCACCCGGCGTTCGCCGCCGCCAACACCGTGGTGTTCGGCGTGTCGCGCGATGGCATCAAGTCGCACGAGAACTTCAAGGCCAAGCAGGGCTTTCCGTTCGAGCTGATCAGCGACAAGGACGAGGCCCTGTGCCAGCTGTTCGACGTGATCAAGCTGAAGAAGCTGTATGGCAAGGAATACCTGGGCGTGGACCGCAGCACCTTCCTGATCGACAAAAACGGCGTGCTGCGCCAGGAATGGCGCGGGGTGAAGGTGCCAGGGCACGTGGATGCCGTATTGGCCGCAGCCCAGGCGCTGAACGAGGGTTGAAAGTGATTGGGCTGCCTGGCAGCCCTGATCCTTCTCAGAGCAACGGCGAAACGCTGGGCTCCTGCCGGGGCCAGGCGTCCAGCACGGCCTTGATCAGGGTCGCCAGCGGGATGGCGAAGAAAATCCCCCAGAACCCCCACAACCCGCCAAACAGCAACACCGCGCAAATGATCGCTACCGGGTGCAGGCTTACCGCTTCGGAGAACAGCAGCGGCACAAGCACGTTGCCGTCCAGCGCCTGAATGATGGCGTATACGGTCATCAGGTAAATGAACTGGTCGCCCCAGCCCCACTGGAACAGCGCGATCAGCGTCACCGGCACAGTCACCACCACCGCCCCCACGTAGGGCACCACCACCGACAGCCCCACCAACAGCGCCAGCAGCGCCGCATAGTTCAGGCCCAGGCTGATGAAGGCGATGTAGGTGGCAATGCCGCAGATCAGAATCTCGATGCCCTTGCCCCGGATGTAGTTGGCAATCTGCCGGTTCATCTCGCTGCCCACCCGGTTCAACAGGGTGCGCTGGCGCGGCAGGTAGCCACTGACCCAGCGGCCGATCAGTTCGCGGTCCTTGAGGAAGAAGAACACCAGAATGGGCACCAGCACCAGGTAAATCATGGCGTTGACCAGCAGCGGCAGGCTGGACAGGGAGAAGGTGAGCGCCCATTGGCCAAACTTGCCGATTTCGCCACGCACCGACTCGATGGCGTGCAGTACCTGCTCGTCCGATACCAAGTGCGGGTAGCGCTCTGGCAAAAGCAGCAACAACGACTGCCATTTGCCCAGCATGCCGGGCAGCTCGTTGAACAGGGTAATCAGCTGGTGCCACAGCAGGGGTACCAGCACCAGCATGACCACCGCCAACGCCCCCATGAACAGGGCGAACACCAGCATCACCGCCAGCCGGGTGGGCACACGCAGGCGCTCCAGGGCATTGACCAGGCCTTGCATCAGAAACGCCAGCACCATACCCGCCAGCACCGGCGCCAGCATGCCACCCAGTGTGAGCACTGCCGTGAAGGCCAGAAACAGCAACACCGCCAGCACCACCGCCTCTTCATCCGAGAAGTAGCGCTGTACCCAGTCGCGAAGCACTTTGAACATTGACGATCCTTGGGAAGACTCAGGCCTTGCGTAGCCAGTAGGTATAAGTACCGGCCTCGGCCGTTTCGTGCAGCAGGGTATGACCGGCCAACCGGGCGAAAGTGCGGAAGTCGCGCTGGGAGCCTGCATCGGTGGCGATCACCTTGAGTACCGCGCCGCCAGGCAGGCGGTTGAGTTCCATCTTGGCCTTGAGCAGCGGCAACGGGCAGTTCAACCCGCTGGCGTCCAGCTCGGCATCACAGGTCAGGGGGGTACTCATGCAGGGTTCTCCTAGGGCAACGCCGGGCTGCTGGCTGATCGGCCGGTAAGGATAGCGCCACTGGTCGCCAACGTGTGAGCCCGCTACAGTAGCTATCTTTGACCAACGCGAGCCTCGTGCATGAATTTACTGCGCCCTACCCTGCTGACGCTGGCGTGCCTGCTGGCCCTCCCTGGCCACGCGGACGACCTGCCCTCGCTGGGTGATGCCAGTTCGGCGATCGTCTCGCCGCAGCAGGAGCACCAGCTGGGCCGCGCCTGGCTCAGCCTGCTGCGCGGGCAGGTCAACCAGTTGAACGACCCGCAGCTCAAGGACTACGTGGAGACCAGCGTGTACCGCCTGGCTGAAACCAGCCAACTGCAGGACCGGCGCCTGGAGTTCATCCTCATCGACAGCCGCGAGCTGAACGCCTTCGCAGCCCCAGGTGGCATTGTCGGTGTCAACGGTGGGCTGTTCCTCAATGCGCAAACCGAGGGCGAGTATGCCTCGGTGCTGGCGCACGAGCTGGCGCACTTGTCGCAACGCCACTTCGCCCGGGGCGTGGAAGCCCAGCAACGCATGCAGCTGCCAATGATGGCCGCGCTGCTGGCCGGTATCGTGCTGGCGGCCGGCGGTGCCGGGGATGCGGGTATCGGTATGATCGCCGGCACCCAGGCGGCAGCCATTCAGGAGCAGCGTCGGTTTTCGCGGCAGAACGAGCAGGAAGCCGACCGCATCGGTATCCAGAACCTGGAAAAGGCCGGCTACGACCCGCGCAACATGCCGACCATGTTCGAACGACTGGCGCGGCAGTATCGCTACGATGCCAAGCCGCCGGAGTTCTTGCTCACTCACCCAGTGACCGAATCGCGTATCGCCGACACCCGCAACCGTGCCGAACAGGCGCCCAAAGGCGGTGTGGAAGACAGCCTGCGTTACCAGTTGATCCGCGCCAGGGTAGCGCTGACCTACGAGGGCACGCCGGGCCTGGCAGCCAAGCGTTTCCGCGCCCAGCTCGATGATGACCCGAAACTGGATGCCGCCCGCTATGGCCTTGCCCTGGCGCAGACCAAGGGTGGCCAGCTGAACGAAGCGCGGGAGCTGCTGAAGCCCTTGCTGGCCAAGGCCCCCAACGACATCACCTACAACCTGGCGCAGATTGACCTGGACATCACCAACAACCGCCTGAGCGATGCGCAACAGCGGGCCGAGCGCATGCAGGGCTTGTACCCGGGCAACTACCCACTCAAGCAGGTACGGGCCGATTTGCTGGTGAAGCAGAACAAACCTGTCGAAGCCGAGAAGGTGCTCGACGACCTGATCAAAAGCCGCCCGGACGACCCGGATATCTGGTACGACATGGCCGAGGTACGCGGCTTGTCGGGCAACACCATCGGCTTGCACCGCGCGCGCGCCGAGTACTTCACACTGGTGGGGGATTTCGACCAGGCGATCCAACAGCTTGATTACGCCAAGCGCCGCGCGGGCGGGAATTTCCCGCTGGCATCGCAGATCGACCAGCGTCAGCGGGAGATCATGGAGCAGCAGCGCATGGTAAGGGAGATGATGGGCCGCTAAGGGCCCCTTCGCGGGTGAACCCGCTCCCACAGGGCTTGCACCTGCATGGCCCCCACAGGTATCGCACCGCCTAATGGCACTGCACACCCTTTGGGGACCCATACCAGCTGTGGGAGCGGGTTTACCCGCGAAGAAGACGACGCGCTCTGGCGTCAAGCATTGCCGGAGAGTTTCAGGCGCGCTGCCTGGGTGAAGTCCAGCATGCGGTTCAGAGGTTTGATCGCCTTGGGCACCAGGGCCGGGTCAACGAAGATTTCCCCGGTCTTGTTGCGCAGGCAATCAAGCACGCGCTCCAAGGTGTTCATGGCCATCCACGGGCAGTGGGCACAGCTGCGGCACGCCGCGCCGTTGCCGGCGGTGGGCGCTTCCACGAACACTTTGTCCGGGCACAACTGCTGCATCTTGTAGAAGATGCCACGGTCGGTGGCCACGATGAAGGTCTTGTTGGGCAGGGTTTGAGCCGCCTTGATCAACTGACTGGTGGAGCCCACTGCATCGGCCAGTTCGATCACCGACTCCGGTGACTCGGGGTGTACCAGAATCGCCGCGTCCGGGTACAGCGCTTTCATGTCTGCCAGCTGACGTGACTTGAACTCTTCGTGCACGATGCAGGCGCCATCCCACAGCAACATGTCGGCACCGGTCTGCTTCTGGATATAGCGGCCCAAATGCTGGTCCGGGCCCCAGATGATGGTTTCGCCGTTGTCCATCAGGCTTTCGACGATTTCCAGGGCGCAGCTGGACGTCACCACCCAGTCGGCCCGAGCCTTCACGGCGGCCGACGTGTTGGCGTACACCACCACGGTGCGTTCGGGGTGCTTGTCGCAGAAGGCCGAGAATTCCTCCACCGGGCAGCCCAGGTCGAGCGAGCAGGTCGCCTCGAGGGTGGGCATCAGCACGCGCTTTTCCGGGGTGAGGATCTTGGCCGTCTCGCCCATAAAGCGCACACCGGCCACGATCACGGTCTGGGCCGGGTGGTTCTTGCCAAAACGGGCCATTTCGAGCGAATCGGACACGCAGCCGCCGGTTTCTTCGGCCAGCGCCTGAATAACCGGGTCACAGTAGTAATGGGCCACCAGCACAGCGTTCTGCGCCTTCAGCTCGGCAGCAATGGCCGCACGGTAATCGGCCTCCTGCTCGGCGGTGAGCGGGTGAGGCTGCTTGGCGTCGAGGTGGGCCTGAACCAACAGGCGTTCGGAAATCTGGGTCATGATCGCTGGACCTGCAGGCGCCTGCGCGCGTCAAATCGAGTGTATCACCCGGCCCTGGCAGATCGGCTAGGGGTGCCGGACGGCGCGCAGGCCGCCACGGCCCTCTGCGGGCGCGGATTATTATGGAGGCCGAAGGCTACAGCCAAACCCGAGATTTCCAAAGCGGTTTTTGCGGGGTGGTTATGGCAGTGCCGGCAGCCAGCATGGCCAGCTGCGAGCCCTGCAGTGAAGGCCGATACTCAGCGTTCTGGCATGGGCATGCCCAGTTGGGTGGTGACCAGCATGGCGAACTCTTCGACGGTCATTTTCTTGCCGTTGAAATCGACCTTGCCATCGGCATAGTGCAAGGCGCTGACCACGTCATTGCCCTGCACGGTAGCCAGGCCGCTCTGCAGCGCCATCATGCCGGCCATTTCACCCGCCTGGCTCGACTGCATGGCAATGGCCTGCGCGTCGGTCTGCCCGTCCAGCAGTGCCTGCAGGGTGGCAAGGTCGCCCAGCATTGGTTTGGACAGGGAGAGCTTGCCCTTGACCTGGGTGATGATCTGCCTGGCCAGCTGGTCCGATGGCTGGTCGAATGTGGCAGGGGCAGCAAAGTCCATTGCCAGGTTGAAGTGGCTCTCGCCGTTGGCCGTCTTGAAGGTCAGGTCTTCGATGGCCACTTTGGGCTTGGCCGCCAGCAGCTGGGTCAAGTCAGCCTGAAACTTGGCTTTCTCGGCTGCATCCATGTTGATTTGCGGCGCCGGCTGGCCTGCAGCGGAAGCTGCCTCGAACTCCGGCAGATGCGCCTTGTACCAGAGGGACAGAGCCTGCAGCGCGGGCGCGTTGATCGAGTTCAGACTAACGACCAGCTGCCCCTTGCCGACCGCACGCCCATCCCAGGTAATGTCATCGACCTTGTACTCGACACGAGCGCCGACATTGTCGCCCTTTTCAAGGGTTTGCAGGGCGTTCTGCTCCAGCCCCTTCATCACCAGCACTTGCTGCCGTGGCCCCAACGTGACCTTGGCTTCGGCCAAGTACAGGTCGGCATTACCCGTGTAGATATTGTCATGCGCGGTGGCCGCGAGCTTGCCGCCGAGTTTCAGGCCCTGCAGCTCGAAGGTGGCAGGCGGCTGGTCGTCACGCACCAGTTTCATGACCAGCCGATCGGCCTGGCCGTGGAACCGAGAGTCTTTACCCTCCTGGTCACCGCTGACCTCCAGGTCCATGCCCGAGAAGTCCAGGCTGTTGCCATTGGCCTCGTCGACCTTGGCCGGCGCCAGGCGCACCTGGCTGGTCACGCCACCGCCGTAGGCCAGGCTGGTCTGGGCGCTTAATGGCACCTGTTCGCCGGCGGCGGCGTACCAGGCAGCAGTAGCGTCGTCCTTGTCCAGGGTACTGTTGCTCAACGCCATCACCGGCATCAGCTTCAATGCCTTCACCCTGGACCACGGGAACGGGCCGTGCTCGATCTGGTCTGTGACACCCAGGTCGAAGTTCGCCACCTCGCCCTCACCCACATTGATATCCCGTGCCTTGAGACGGTACTGGGCGGTGCTGCTGAACCAGTGCTGTTCGAGCGAAACGCGCTCGATGGTCATGGTGCCACCGGTGGTCACCAGGGCCTTCTGCAGCTGCGCATTGCTGCGGGCCAGGGCGACATCAAGCTCGGCCGGCAACTGCTTGCCGGTGTACCAGGCGCCACCGATGGCTACGACGGCAATGGCGACTGCCAAGCCGGAGAGAATGCCTACTGATTTCTTCATGAATAGAACCGATTGATGTCCATAAGGGTTGTGCAGGCGGCATCAAGGCCGCGTCGAATGCGAAGAGTAGCATTGCGCGGCATCGTTGTTGGCCCCGAACCAACGGAAAACGCCGGAGAAGCCACTCGCACCACTACCCTTGATTGTCCGTTAATTTTTACGGACACCCATATTGGGTACGACCTGCAAAAACCCCATTAAATTGAGGTTTCTTCGTAATATATCCCGATATAAATCCCAATTACGACACATCCCGTCACGTTTAACTTGACACCCAGTCACCCTTCGTTTTTTATTTTCACCACTCAGCGCGCCGCAACCGCGCCCCTCGCCGCTCCAACATAAAAGGTGAACAACATGGAGCCCATCCGCTCGCCCTTGCCGCATGCGCAATCGACCGTGCCCGCCGCCCAGGCCCTGCTGCAGGAGCCTCGCCAGCATGCAGCCTGAACACAGCGCCCCTGGCCACGGCCAGCTCCGCAAGACCCTGCGCCTCTGGCATGTGATCATCATCGGCCTGGCCTACCTCACCCCCATGACGGTGTTCGACACCTTTGGCATTGTGTCAGGCATCACAGCCGGCCATGTGCCCAGTGCGTACATCCTGGCCCTGGCCGGCATCCTGTTCACCGCCGTGAGCTACGGCACCCTGGTAAAGCGCTTTCCGCAGTCCGGGTCGGCCTATACCTACACCCAGCGCGCCATCAACCCCCACGTAGGCTTTCTGGTGGGCTGGTCGTCATTGCTGGATTACCTGCTGCTGCCGATGGTCAATGCACTGCTGGCCAAGCTCTACCTGTCGGCCATGTTCCCCGAGGTACCCCAATGGCTATGGGTGGCCGGCTTTGTCACCCTCATCAGCCTGATCAACATGCGCAGCGTCAACCTGGTGGCACACTTCAACCTGCTGTTCGTGGGTGTGCAGGTGGCGATCATCGCCGTGTTCATTTACCTGTGCGTACGCGGCCTTGGCCAGGGTGAAGGCCTGGGCACCGCCTGGAGCCTGCTGCCGTTCGCCGACCAGCAAACCCAACTGAGCGCCCTGGCCGCTGGCGCGACCATCCTGTGCTTCTCGTTTCTGGGTTTCGACGCCGTCACCTGCCTGTCGGAAGAAACCCGCGACCCCGCCAAGACCATCCCCCGGGCAATCTTCCTCACTGCGCTGATCGGCGGCCTGGTGTTCATTACCGTGTCGTACTTCATTCAGGCCTACTTCCCGACCATGGCACGCTTCCATGACCAAGAAGCTGCCCTGCCGGAAATTGCCCTGTATGTGGGGGGCAAGCTGTTCCAGTCGGTCTTTATCGCGTGCACGGTCATCAACACCATCGCTTCGGGCCTGGCCTCGCAAACCAGCGTGTCACGCCTGCTTTACGTGATGGGCCGCGACAAGGTAATCCCGCCCAGCGTATTTGCACGCCTGCACTCGCGCTACAAAACCCCGGTGCTGAACATCGCGGTGGTGGGGCTGATTTCGCTGTCGGCGATCTTCTTCGACCTGGTCACCGCCACGTCCATCATCAACTTCGGGGCGCTGGTTGCGTTCAGCTTCGTCAACCTGTCGGTGATCAACCATTGCTACCTGCGCGAGGGCAACCGTCGCGGCCTGGCCAACCAGCTCAAGTACCTGGTGCTGCCCACCACGGGCTTTTGCATCATCGTCTCGCTGTGGCTCGACCTGAACGTGCATTCGCTGCTGTTCGGCGGGCTGTGGGCAACACTGGGGCTGCTGTATCTGGCTTGGCTCACCAAAGCGTTCCGCGCAGCGCCCCCCAACTACGTGGCCGAATGACCCTTGCCGCACCCTAACGCCCGCGCCTGATCGCGGGCGTTGCCCCATGACTCACGAGGTTTCCCATGCTGCTGCGCCGCCTGTCCATCCAGTGGAAGATCACCCTGCTTGCCGGGCTGTGCCTGCTGGCCATCGTTGCCGTGCTGGTGGCCACATCCCTGGCCCAGGCGCGGCGCAGCGCGGCGTTGGTCAACCAGACCAGCACCGAACTGCTCGACAACAGCGCACGGGAAAACCTGCAGGCCCATGCCGACACCCAGGCACTGCGCATTCAGCGCTACTTCATGGACACCTACCAGTACGCCAATGGCTTTGCCCGCCTGGTGAGCGCCCTGAAGACCCGCGGGGGCAGCGACTTGCGTGACGCACTCACCCAGCAGGCGCGCACTGCGCTGGCCGGCAACCCGCAGGTGATCGGCCTGTACCTGGTATTCCAGCCAGAGGCCCTGGACCAACAGGACACCCAACACCGCGGCGATGCTGCATCTGGCAGCAATGAGGCAGGGCGCTTCTCGCTGTACTGGTCGCAACCGCAGCCCGGCATGCTGGAGCGGGAAGCCATGCCCGAGTCGATGCTGGGCGACACCAGCATCGGCACCAATGGCGTGGCAAAAAACCGCTGGCTGACCTGCCCGCAGCAGACAGCCAAGGCCTGCATGCTTGAGCCGTACCTCGATGAGGTCAACGGCAGGCAGGTGCTGATGACCAGCATCGCCCTGCCATTGCTTGAAGGGGGCAAGGTGGTCGGCGTCGTAGGCGTGGACATCGGCCTGGCAACCTTGCAGCAACTGAGCGTGAGCGGGCGCAGCGAGTTGTTCGACGGCCAGGGCCAGGTGAGCATTGCCAGCGCCGCCGGCTTGCTGGCCGGCAACAGCCGCGACGAACACGCGCTTGGCCAGCCAATTGCCCAAGCGGCAGCCGACGGCGTGATGCGTGTGACGCAGCCCTTTGCGCCCATTCCAGGCAGCGCGCCGTGGCAAGTCACGCTGGAGGTGCCGCAAGCGGTGTTGCAGGCGCCGGCCGTAGCCCTGAACCAGCGCCTGGGGGCCCACAGCCAGCAGGCCAACCTCACCAGCCTGACGATCGGGCTGGTTGCTGCACTGATCGGCCTGCTGCTGGTGTGGCTGACTGCGCGCGGTGTTACCCGCCCCATCCTGGCCGTAGCCGCCAGGCTGGAGGACATCGCCAGTGGTGAAGGCGACCTGACGCGGCGCCTGGAGTACGCCCGCGAGGACGAACTGGGCCTGCTCACCGGCGCGTTCAACCGCTTCCTAGACAAGCTGCAACCGGTCATTGCCCAAGTCAAAGGCTCCCTGCAGCAGGCCCGCGCCACCGCTGACCAGTCGGCAGCCATTGCCACCCAGACCAGCAATGGCATGCAGCAACAGCACCGGGAAATCGAGCAGGTCGCCACGGCAGCCAACGAAATGAGCGCCACCGCGATGGACGTGGCCCACAACGCGTCGCAGGCGGCCGAGGCGGCGCGGGCTGCAGACCAGGCGAGCCGTGATGGGTTGCAGTTGATCGACAGCACCCGCCAGGGCATCGACCGCCTGGCCGACGGCATGAACGCCGCCATGGCCGAAGCGCATGAACTGGAAAACCGCGGTGCGCAGATCGGCTCGGTGCTGGAGGTTATTCGCACGATCGCCGAGCAGACCAACCTGCTGGCCCTCAACGCTGCCATTGAAGCGGCCCGCGCGGGCGAGGCCGGCCGTGGGTTTGCGGTGGTAGCCGATGAAGTGCGCGGGCTGGCCCAGCGCACTCAGGTGTCGGTCGATGAAATTCGCCAGGTGATCGAAGGCTTGCAGCAAGGCACCCATGACGTCGTGGGGGCCATGCAGGGCGGCCAGCAGCAGGCACAGGAAAGCGCTGCGCGCATGGAGCGAGCGTTACCGGCCCTGCAGCGTATTGGTGAGGCGGTGGCAGTGATCAGCGACATGAACCTGCAGATCGCGTCGGCGGCAGAAGAGCAGAGCGCGGTGGCCGAAGAGGTGAACCGCAACGTGGCCAGCATCCGCGATGTGACCGAGTCGCTGGCCGGCCAGGCCGATGAGTCAGCCCGCATCAGCCAGTCGCTGAACCAGCTTGCCAACCAGCAACAGGCGCTGATGGAACAGTTCCGCGTCTAACCTGTGGGCCAATGTACCTGCTTCGCGGGTGAACCCGCTCCCACAGGCATGGCGGCGCCCTCGCAAAGGGGGCCTTGCAAGCAACGCAGCACCGACGTTTTTACTGAGCACACTGATTATGCAAAACCCAAGCAGATCCACTTTCTTCGACATCACCAGCGAACAGGGCCTGTTACGGACCTCCATCGCTGTGACCCTGTTCATCGCCACCATCGGCATCGCCTTCGGCCTGGCGTCCGGGTCGTTCTCCATCGTGTTCGATGGTGTGTATTCGCTGGTCGACGCCAGCATGAGTGGGCTGTCACTGATGGTGGTCAGGCTGATCACCTCGCATGCCACCAGCCTGCAGATGTCACGTAAGCTGCGCGAGCGCTTCACCATGGGCTTCTGGCACCTGGAACCCATGGTGTTGGCGCTCAACGGCATCCTGCTCAGCGGCGTGGCCATCTACGCGCTGATCAATGCCATCAGCAGCCTGCTGCAAGGCGGCCGCCACCTGGAGTTTGGCATTGCCATGGTGTACGCGGTGCTCACGGTGATCGCCTGCGTGACCATTGCCGTGGTGGAAGCCCGCGCCAACCGCCAGTTGCGCTCGGACTTCGTGGCCATGGATGTGAAAGGCTGGGTGATGTCGGCCAGTATCACGGCCGCCTTGCTCATCGCATTCTGCTTTGGCTATGCGGTGCAGGGTACGTCGCTGGAGTGGGTATCGCCTTACATCGACCCGGCAGTTCTGGCGCTGGTGTGCCTGGTGATCGTACCCCTGCCCATGTCGGTCATCCGTCAGGCATTTTCAGAGATCTTCCTGGTCACGCCCGGGGACCTCAAGCTGCATGTGGACGCAGTTGCCCAAGCCTTCGTTACCCGTCACGGGCTGCAGTCGTACCGTGCCTACGTCGCCAAGGTGGGCCGCTCCCGGGAAATCGAGCTGTACTTCATCGTGCCCGCTGGCATGGCGGCGAAAACCATCGAGGAATGGGACGCCTGGCGCAACGAAGTGGGCGAGGCGCTAGGCGGCGAAGGCCCGAACCGCTGGCTGACGGTGGTGTTTACCGGCGACCCGGAGTGGGCTGAGTAAGCCGCTGTTCAGCTGCGCAGGCGTTCGACCAGCGGCAAGCTGTCGATGGCAGGCCGGGCAAAGTAGTAACCCTGCATCAGTTCGATGCCAAGCGAGGCCAGCGCCTCACATTCAGCCTGGGTTTCGACGCCCTCCGCTATCAAGGTAATACCCAGCCGCTGTGCCACTAACACGATGCCGGCGATGATGGCCTGGCGAACCGGGTCGCGGCACAGGTTGCGGGTGAGGGCCATGTCCAGTTTCAACAGGTCGGGCTGGAACTCTGCCAGCAGGTTCAGCCCCGAGTAGCCTGAGCCAAAATCGTCGATGGCGGTGGTGAAGCCTTGCCGGCCGTATTCGCGAAAAATCGACTTCAGGTGCTCGGTATCTTCTACCCGCTCACCCTCGGTCACCTCGAAGATCAGCCGCTCGGCCGGGAAGTCGAACTGCCGTGAGGCCTCCAGCGTTGCCCTGATACAGGTACTGGGGCGGTAAACCGCATTGGGCAAAAAGTTGATGCTGAGCTTGCACGCCTCCACACGGTTGAGCCCCAGCTCGGCGGCCTTTTCGATGGCTTTGACACGGCAGGCCTGGTCGAAACGGTAGAGGTTGTCAGGTGTGACCTTGGCCAGGATTTCTGCCGCGCCCTCCCCTGCCAACCCCCTTACCAGTGCCTCGTAGGCGTAAGGCTTGCCAGTGGGCTGGTGGACGATGGGCTGGAACGCCATGGTGATGCCAAAACCCAGGTCGGCCAGTTCTCGGCATTGTTTACAACCGATCGCTTCGAAGGGCTGGGGGAATATGAGCGCGGGCATGTGGCCTCCTACAGCATCTTGAGCGGTACGTGTGCAGATGTGAGTCTGGTATGCGTTTGGACCGCGGCAATTGGCAGACGTGCAGGAGTAGGGGCAGAAAGTAGCAGATGGCCATATCTGGACGTTGGCAGGGGGCTGCATGGCAGCCCATCGCGAGCCTTGCTCGCGCCTACTAAGTTGGGGAGACGCCGCTTATTGCACTCAGAGGCCGTTGCTGCTGGCCAGAATATGCGAATGCATCCCCCCGTCTACCGCCACATTGGTGCCGCGCATCCAGCGCGAACCGTCGCTGAGCAGAAAGGCCACCACCGGGGCAATGTCGCTGGCACGGCCAGGCCGGTCCATGGTCTTCATGTCTTCTTCGGCGCGGGCGCCCAGGGTTTCGATGAAGTCCTTGAGAATCGGCGTGTCCACCGGGCCCGGGCTTACCGCATTCATGCGGATACCACGTTCGCGCCAGGTCCAGCGGTGCCGCAGGGTCCAGGCAATCAGTGCTTCCTTGGAGAAGAAGTAGCTACGCGCTCCCACGATGTCATGGCGGGTGCAGAAGGCCGCGGTACCGGAAAAGCTCAGGTGCTCGCTGTCGCGGATGGCTGCGACCGACTGCGGCCAGCCAACACCGGCCAGCGATGCCAGGTTGACGATGGCGGCATTGTCGGCCAGTTGCGGTACCAGGCCGAGGGTCAGGTACTTCAGGCCCACCAGGTTGACCTTGAGCACCAGCTCGGCATTGAGCGTGGGTGGCAACCCCGCGATGTTGGCAAGGCCATCGATGCCGTCCGGCAGTTGGCCGAGCAGGCTGTCGATGGAGGCCTGTGACGACAGGTCGGCCTGGATGAACTGGTCGACCTCGACCTTGGGCCGGTTGATGTCCACGCCAATGACGTAGGCGCCCTGGGCGCGTGCCAGTTGCGCAGTTTGTTCGCCGATGCCGGAGGCGACCCCGGTAATGACCAGCTTTTTACCGTTGAGCATGAGCATTCTCCGTCAGCATCAGAAGGGGTAGCGGCGCGGGCTGCCTTGCACGCTGACCCAGTGATCGGTGGTGAATTCCTCGATGGCCCAGTCGCCGTTGAAGCGCCCGAGGCCTGAGTTTTTTTCACCGCCGAACGGCGCATGAGCCTCGTCATTGACCGGGATGTCGTTGACGTGGGTCATGCCTGCCTTGACCTGGCGGGCGAAACGCACGGCACGCTCAAGGTCACCGCTGAACACAGCGCTGGACAGGCCGAACTCGCTGTCGTTGGCCAACGCCAGGGCGTGAGCTTCGTCACGGGCACGCTGAATGCCCACCAGCGGGCCAAAGATCTCTTCGCGGGCGATTTCCATGTCCTTGGTAACGTCGGCAAATACGTGGGGCGGCAGTAACTGGCCCTGTACGTCACCTTCCACCACCACGCGGGCACCCTCCTCCTTGGCACGCGCCACCTTCTCCAGCAGGCCTTGCAGCTGCTTGGCGTTGATGATGGGCCCGACCACCGTATCGGCGTCATGCGGGTTGCCCACTTTCAGCGCCTTGACGCGCTCGGCATAACGCTCGACGAAGGCATCGTGCAGGGCGTCTTCGACGATGATGCGGTTGATCGCCATACAAATCTGCCCCTGGTGCAGAAACTTGCCCATCACTGCTGCATTCACCGCCTGCTCCAGGTCGGCATCGGCCAGCACCACGAACGGGCTGTTGCCACCCAGCTCAAGGGCCACGTGCTTGAGGTGCTGGCCACCGGAGGCCAGGCGGCCGATGTTCAGGCCCACCGGGGTGGAGCCCGTGAACGAGATGAACTTGGGCACCTCATGTTCGACGAAGGCGTTACCGATCTTGGACCCGGCGCCTACCACCACACTGAGCAGTCCCGCGGGCAGGCCGGCAGCCTCGTAGAGGCTGGCCAGCAGCAACCCACCGGTCACCGGCGTATCGCTGGCCGGTTTGATCACCACTGCGTTGCCCAGCGCCAGGGCGGGTGCCACGGAACGTTGCGACAAGTGCAGCGGGAAGTTCCACGGGCTGATCACGCCCACCACGCCCAGCGCCTCGCGGTACACGCGGTTTTCCTTGCCCGGCACGTTGGAGGGCAGCAGGCGGCCGTGCACGCGCGCCGGGAACGACGCCGACTCCAGGGTGATACCCCGGGCTGCGCCCCACTCGATCTGCGCCTTGATGCGGGTACTGCCAGACTCGCGGATGATCCAGTCGATGATCGCTTCGCGGTGCTCATCGAACAGTTGCACCGCTCGGTGCATCACGGCAGCACGTTCGGCCGGGCCGGTGGCGGCCCATTTCACCTGCGCTTCAGCGGCCTTGCGGTAGGCCTCGTCAAGGTCATCGCGGTCCGCCTGGACGATCTGTGCCAGTTGGCTGCCATCGAACGGGTTGGTCACGTGCAGCAGACTGCCATCGCGGCCGTCGCGCCATTGGCCGGCAATGAACTGCTGGGAGAAGACAGGGAATTGCGTGGCAAGGTGAGTCATGAGTTACCTCTTATAAGAATTGCGCTCATCGTCTGATAAGTCGTCGATCGCACCGCCAGGGGTGTCACTCCACCGGCTCGTAAGGCAAGCCGACGTAGTTCTCGGCGATGGACTTGCGCCCAGCCTCAGAGCCTACGTAGTAGTCCAGTTCAGTTTGTTGCATGCGCTGGCTGAAGGCGTCGGTGCCGGGGAACTGGTGCAGCATCGAGGTCATCCACCAAGAGAAACGCTCAGCCTTCCAGACCCGGCGCAGGCAGATCTGCGAGTAGCGTTCAAGCAGGTCCTGGCGCCCTTCGCGGTAGTACTTGAGCAAGATGTGGTACAGCGTGCTGACGTCGCTGGCAGCCAGGTTCAGCCCTTTGGCACCGGTGGGCGGCACGATGTGCGCGGCATCGCCCACCAGGAACAGGTGCCCGTATTGCATAGGTTCGACCACGAAGCTGCGCAGCGGCGCGATGCTCTTTTCGATGGACGGGCCCGTGATCAGCTTGTCGGCGACCGACTTGGGCAAGCGGCTTTTCAGCTCGTCCCAGAAGCGCTGGTCGGACCAGTCCTCGACTTTTTCTTCGCTGGCGACCTGCACGTAGTAGCGGGTGCGGGTTGGCGAACGCATGCTGCACAAGGCAAAGCCGCGCTCGTGGCTGGCGTAGATCAGTTCGTCATTCACCGGAGGCGTATCGGCCAGTACGCCCAGCCAGCCGAACGGGTACACCCGCTCGAATTCCTTGAGCACACCGTCAGGGATCGATTTGCGCGAAACGCCGTGGTAACCGTCACAGCCAGCGATCAGGTCACACTCGATACGGACCGGCTGGCCATCCTGAACAAAGGTGACATAGGGTTTCTGGCCCTTGAGTTCGTGCAACTGCACGTCGGCCGCATCGTAGTAGGTGGGAGCACCGCTGGCACTGCGCGCTTCCATCAGGTCGCGGGTGACCTCGGTCTGGCCGTAGATCATGACGGTCTTGCCGCCCGTCAACTCGCGCAGGTTGATGTGTTCGACGCGGTTGTCGAACGCCAGTTCGAAGCCGTCGTGCACCAGCCCTTCGCGGTCCATGCGTTCGCCGACACCGGCTTCACGCAGCAGGTCGACCATGCCCTGCTCCAGCACGCCGGCACGGATGCGGCCAAGCACGTAGTCGGGGCTTTGGCGCTCGATGATGATGTTGTCGATACCCGCCTTGTGCAGCAGCTGGCCCAGCAGCAGCCCGGACGGACCGGCACCAATAATGGCAATTTGAGTCTTCATTGTTTTTATCCTCATGAGCCGACAGGCTCTGGGTTACGATTTGTCGTTCTGTATTTTTCGCAGATAAAGCTCCCAGAAGAAGGCAATTTCTGCTTTATTTGTTGGACTTTTCGAGGATTACCGAGGATTGCGTATGTTGGCTGCCAAGGGTGTTCCCGTATTCAAGCTGTATGGCGAGACGTCCTGGCCAACCCCGGACCTGATCCACTGCGAATCCATCCCCGAACGCAGCCGCCTGCACGACTGGGAAATCAAGACCCACCGCCATGGCGACCTTGCCCAGTTGCTGTATGTACAGGCCGGGCAGGCCCACGTGCTGGTCGAAGGCGTTGAGCAGCAGATCAGCGGCGGCGCCTTGCAGGTGGTACCGGTGATGAGCATTCATGGTTTTCGCTTTTCCGAAGATATACAGGGCTATGTGATCAGCCTGGCCAAACCGGTGTTGGAGCGCTTCACGCCGTTGCTCGAAGGCAAACCCATGGCTCAGGCCGAGTGCTACTGGGCAGGTGACGACCGCCGCTACCTCGATGACCTGTTTGGCCAACTGACCGAGGAATACCTCCAGCAGCGCCCGGAGCGCGACCTGATGCTGCAGTCCGTGATCTGCGCGCTGCTGGTGTGGCTGTCGCGCCGCTCACGCGAACGCGTGCAGCACATCGCCAAACCCAGGGAGCGCGGCCAGCAGCACCTGGACCACCTGACGCAGTTGATCGAGCGGCACTTTCGCGAGCACCAGCAGATCGAGCACTACGCCCGGCAGATCGGCGTCAGCGTCGCTCACCTCAACGCCCTGTGCCGGCAACTGACCGGGCAATCGGCGTTACAGCAGGTGAACCAGCGGGTGGTACTGGAGGCCAAGCGCAACCTGGTGTACACCTCCATGACCATCGGCCAGGTCGCCGACAGCCTGGGCTTTGCCGAGCAGGCGTATTTCTCGCGCTTCTTCAAGCGTGCCACCGGGCTGACGCCCAAGGCGTTCCGCCTGCAACGGCGCGAGGCCTAGCCTTCGCTGGCTTTGACCAGGTTGTACAGCGCCTGCAGTACCGGCGTGGCTACGCTCACCCGCTTGCCGTGAGCTACCACGGCGCCATTGATGAAATCGATCTCGGTTTTGCGCCCGGCTTCCAGGTCTTGCAGCATCGACGGCTTGTGCTGTTGGTGATTGCGCACCGCGTAGTCCACCGACGCGCGCACCCTCTGGCCATCGACAGCGATACCGGCAGCCTTGGCGACCGCCACCGTTTCATCCAGGATATCGCCAAGCACCTGTCGGCCCTGCTCGGTGCTGCCCACCGCGCCGACAGTCTGGCGAGTGACGGCGCACACCGAGTTGAGCGCCGCGTTGAACGCCACCTTTTCCCATATGGCCACCTGCACCTGCGGGTCGGCTTCACAGGGCAACCCGGCCCGGCTGAACACGGCCGCCACCTCATGCACGCGCTGCGCGTCCTTGCCACTACCAGCCCAGAGGTTGATGTGCCCTTCCCCATGACTGTGCACCACACCTGGCGCCACCAGGTCTGCCGGCAGATTGGTCATGCCCACGATCACCCGTTCGGCAGGTACCACGCCGGCAATGATCTCGGCATTGCCTAACCCGTTCTGCACCGACAAGGCCCAGGTGTCGGGGCCTACCAGGTGGCGCACCGAGTCGATGGCTGCGGCGGTGTGAAAGCCTTTGGTGAAGATCACCAGCAAGTCGAAATGCCCTGACAACTGCGCAGCACGGCTGATCGGGATCTGCACGGTGGTTTGCACATCCGGCGTTTCCAGCCGCAGCCCCTGGCGAGAAATGACCTCGATGGCGTGGTCGGAGGCTTCGACGAGTGACACAGCCTGCCCTGCCAACGCCAGGCGCGCACCGAACAACCCGCCCATTGCCCCTGCACCCACAATCGCAATTTTCATCGCTGCTCCTTCGGATAGATGAATCGACACAGGAAAAAACCCAAGGGGAACTCACGTTGTTGAAACGGCACAATTTACCGGGTCAGGTCAGGAACGCGCCTGCAGCGCCCGGCCCGGTGCAGCCGGCACGGCAGCGCGGCGCTTGCGAATCATCGCAATGGCGAAGATCGCCACCGCCCCAGGCACGGCGCACAGGATGAAGTTGAGCTGCAATGGCAGGTTCATGCTCATCATCACCCCGCCCAGGGTCGGCCCGGCAACGCCGCCGAAGCGGCCGATTGCCGAGCACCAGCTGACCCCGGTGGCGCGAATCTCGCTGGGGTACTGCTGGGCGGCGAAGGCGTGCATGACCGCCAGGGTGCCGATGGTGGTAGCGCCGGCAATCAGCAACATGATGTTCAGCAGCACCGGGCCGGGCTTGACCCCCAGGCTGCACAGCGACACCACGGCAAGCAGGAAGAACAGTATCAATGTTGGCTTGCAGCCCCAGCGGTCAGCCAACCAGCCACCGCCCAGCGCACCGATGGTGGCGCCGATGTTGAGGGTGACCAGGAACATCAGGCTCGAGCCCAGCTCGAAGCCCCCGGCGACCATTATTTTCGGCAGCCAGGTGTTGAGGCCGTAGACCATCAGCATGCACATGCCAAAGCCCAGCCACAGGAACACAGTGCCAACACCCCGGCCTTCGGCGAACAAGCGCGAGAGCGGCGCGGCAGCCGATGTTCTGACCGGCGCTTCGAAACTGACCTGGCTGCTGTTCACCTGTGGGTCAATGCGGGTGAGCAAACGGCTTGCGCCAGCCGGGTCCTTCTCCAGCAGGTAGTGCAGCGACTCGGGCAATTGCCGCGCCAGCCAAGGCAGGCACAGCAGTGGCAGCCCACCGATGATGAAGGTTGCTTCCCAGCCGTAGCGCGGGATGATCAGCATGGCCACCAGCGCAGAGATCATCGCGCCGATCGAATAGAAGCTGAGCATGATGGTAGTGAGCGAACTGCGCCGGGCGGTGGGCGCCAAGTCGTTCATCAGGGCAACGATGTTGGGAATCGCGCCGCCCAGGCCTACGCCGGTGACGAAGCGGGCCAGGGCAAAACTCGGCGCGTCCCAGGTGAACGCCGTCATCAGCGCGCACAGGCTGGCAAGGCCCATGGAGCAGATGATCACCTTGCGCCGGCCAAGCCGGTCCGCCAGCGGGCCGACCACCACAGCACCGAACATCATGCCGAACAGCGCCGCGCTGCCCATCCAGCCGGCGATGACGGGCGTTAGCGCCCACGCCTCCATCAGCCGTGGTACCACCGAGCCGTAGATGACCAGGTCGTAGCCGTCGAACAGCATGATGAAAGAGCACCAGAACAGCAGTGTGTAATGAAGTTTGCCGAGGGGCGCGGCCCCTGCGACGTCCAGCGCACGTTTTTGGGTCATGGCGATGTCTTCTTGTTGTTATGTAAGTGGGTGCAGGGGGCTTCGATGGCCCCCGCTGCCGATCAGTGAGGTTCGATGGTGACGGTCGGTACCTCGATGAGGGTCGGTTCGTTGGCATCCAGCGCTGCGCGCAAAGCGGCTTCGAAACTGGCGCGGGTGTCGGTGTGCACCGCCTTCACGCCATAGCCCTTGGCAATTGCGCAGAAATCCAGGCCAGGCACGTCCAGGCCAGGCGCGTCTTCGGCCTTGAGCACCCCGGCGAACCAGCGCAAGGCACCGTAGGTGCCGTTCTTGAGGATGATGAACACCACCGGCACGCGGTACTGGGCAGCGGTCCACAGGGCGGTGATGCCGTAGTTGGCAGAGCCATCACCGATCAGTGCGACTACCCGGCGCTGCGGTTGCGCCAACTGCACGCCCACCGCCGCGGGCAGGCCGAAGCCCAGGCCGCCGGCGGCAGGGAAGTAATAACTGCCCGGGTGCCGCAGGTTCATGCGCTGCCAGAAGGCGCTGGTGGTCGAGGTGGATTCCTTGACGTAGATGGCGTCGTGCGGGGCTACGGCATCCAGCACATCGAAGAGGGTTTCGGGGCGCAGGTGGCGAGGCTCGTCAGCCACCGGGGGCGGCACGGGCAGTGCCTCAGGGTAGCTGCGCGACTGCTGCGCCACGCCGCCCGCCAGCGCCTGCAGGGTGACGGCAATGTCACCAATCAATGCATCACCCATCGGCGCACGGGCGGCTTCCTGCGGGTCGGAGGTGATGTGCAGCAGCCGAGCACCGGCAGGCAGATAGTCACCCGGGGCAAATTGGTGATAGCGGAACACCGGGGCGCCAACCACCACGATCAGGTCGTGGCCGTCGAGGGTCTTGCTGATGCCGGCGATGGCCGCCGGCAGTACGCCCCGAAAACTGGGGTGGCGGGTGGGGAACGGGCAGCGCGAGGCCGACGGCGCTATCCACACCGGCAGGTGCAGCTTGTCGGCCAGGGCAACTGCCGCCGCGTTGCTCTGCGTGGCATCTACCTCCGGCCCCAGCACCAGCACTGGGTTACGGGCCTGGTTCAGCTGCCCGATCAACGCTTGCAACTGCGCAGCATCGGGCGTGCTGGCAACCTGCACCTGGCGCTCGAACAGGTGCTCCACACCCGGTGCGCAAGGTGCATCCCAATCGTCGTACGGGATGGACAGGTACACCGGCGCTTTCGGTGTGGTGTTGGCGTAGTGGATGGCCTGGCTCAGCGCGCGGGGCACGTCCTGGGCGTTGGCGGGCTCGTAGCTCCACTTGACCAGCGGCTTGGGCAATTGCACCGCGTCGACGTTGGCCAGCATGGCTTCCACCCCGATCATTGGCCGCACTTGCTGGCCAGCGGTGATCACCAGCGGGCTGTGCGAATACCAGGAGTTGGTCAGCGCGCCCATGCCATTGCCGGTACCCGCGGCAGCATGCAGGTTGACGAAGGCCGGCTTGCCGCTGGCCAGTGCATAGCCGTCGGCCATGCCCACCACCGCGCCTTCGTGCAGGCCCAGCACATACTGGAAGTCCTCGGGGAACGACTTGAGGAATGGCAGTTCGTTCGAGCCTGGGTTGCCGAAGAGGGTAGTCATGCCATGGCGCCGAAGCAGCGTGTAGGCGGCGGAGTGAATGGTTTGCATGAGGCTAGGGTCCGCGTATGTCTTGAAGCTTCCACTCTATGAACGGCATATAGATCGATCAAATAAATGTTTTAGTGATGCTGTATAAATACCGCCTATGTTAGTGAGTGTGCCAGCTACGCGCTCGCCCCTCATCCGCCACCCGTGCACGGACAACCACGACCATGGCCAGCTTCGACCTCAACCTCATCACCACTTTCATCACCCTGTACGAAACCCGCAGCGTGACCACCACGGCGCAAAGGCTGTTCGTTACCCAGCCGTCGGTGAGCTACGCCTTGGCCAAGCTCAGGGAGCAGTTCGATGACGCTTTGTTCGTGCGCAACCGCCAGGGCATGCAACCCACCCGGCTGGCCACCCAGCTCTACGGCAGCTTCAAGGAAGCTTCCCGGGCAATCGACTCGGCGGTGGGCGAGGCACGCAAGTTCGACCCCAGCCACTCACAGCGACAATTCCGCCTGGCATTATCGGACCTGGGCGAGATGGCACTGTTACCTCGGCTGATGGATTGCCTTGGCCGAGCAGCGCCGAACATCGAGCTGGAAGTCGTGCCCCTGGAAATTGACAAGGTTGGCACCTGGCTCAACGACGGTCATATCGATGCCGCTATCTGCAGCCAGAAGCTCAGTGACAACGGTGTGGTTTCTCGCGTGCTGATGAAGGAGCGCTATGTCTGCCTGCTCGACGCGGCTCACCCCCGCATTGGGGATGCCATCAACATGCAACAGTTCCTCGCCGAACCCCACGTGCTGGTTACCCGCACCTCTGGCCATGGCATGGCCGAAGATGCGCTGAAACGGCTGGGCGTGGAGCGCCGGATAAAACTGCGGCTGCCCCACTTTTCAGTGCTTCCACGGTTGATTCCTGGCAGCGACCTGCTGGGCATTCTGCCCAGCCAGATTGCCGAAAGCTTTTGCGAAATGCCGTTACCCAGAAAGCTCAAGACCCTCGAACTGCCGTTCGACGTACCGAGTTTCGAAGTGTCCTTGCACTGGCACTCGCGTAGCGCCCAATCCACAGCCCTGACTTGGTTCCTGCGGCAGTTACAAACCAGCCTCGGCAGCCTGGATGCCCAGAAACTCACCGCGGTCAGCGACACGGGTACATGACCGCCAAGCTACAGTGGGCTGCTGAACAACGGTTCGTTAATCGCCCACAAGTAGCCCACGCCTCTCGGCGGCGTTTCCGGGTTAAGTCAAACTGTCCGGAACTTGCAATCCGTTTCAGGCGCTATTCGGATTATTACCATCCCTCGTGCCGAAACTTTCATCTGAACTCACGGGGAGTCCCGCTTTGATCGACAAAACGCATTCGTCCATCGCCAGCGCCTTGGCAGGCATTACCGACGGATCAACCCTCCTGATCGGTGGTTTCGGCAACGCAGGTATGCCCTCTGCACTCATCGACGGGCTGATCGCCCTGCGGCCTCGTGAGCTGACCATCATCAGCAACAACGCGGGTAACGGTGACACCGGCCTGGCCGCCTTGCTCAAGGCCGGCTGCGTGCGCAAGATCATCTGCTCGTTCCCGCGCCAGTCAGATTCCTACGTGTTCGACGCCCTGTACCGCGCCGGCGAGATCGAACTGGAAGTGGTGCCCCAAGGTAACCTGGCTGAACGCATTCGCGCCGCGGGGTCAGGTATTGGCGCCTTCTTTTCACCGACGGGCTACGGCACCCTGCTTGCCGAGGGCAAGGAAACCCGTGAAATCGATGGCCGCCAGTACGTTCTGGAAATGCCGCTGCACGCGGACTTCGCCTTGATCAAGGCGCACAGAGGGGACCGCTGGGGCAACCTGACCTACCGCAAGGCCGCACGCAACTTCGGGCCAATCATGGCCATGGCCGCCAAGACCGCGATCGTTCAGGTTGACCAGATCGTCGAGCTGGGCGAGCTGGACCCGGAACATATCATCACCCCGGGTATTTTCGTCCAGCGCGTGGTTGCCGTCCCTGACGCCACCACCGCTCCAATCGCTCACGTATCCTGAGGCCTGCCATGACCATCAACAAAAAGCTCTCCCGTGCCGAAATGGCCCAACGCGTGGCCGCAGATATCCAGGAAGGCGCCTATGTGAACCTGGGCATCGGCGCGCCCACCCTGGTAGCAAACTACCTGGGCGACAAAGAAGTGTTTCTGCACAGCGAAAATGGCCTGCTGGGGATGGGACCAAGCCCGGCACCTGGCGAGGAAGATGACGACCTGATAAACGCCGGCAAACAGCACGTGACGCTGCTTACCGGTGGCGCCTACTTCCACCATGCCGACTCGTTCTCGATGATGCGTGGCGGCCACCTGGACATCGCCGTGCTGGGGGCGTTTCAGGTCTCGGTCAAGGGCGACCTGGCCAACTGGCACACAGGCGCCGAAGGCTCGATCCCGGCCGTGGGCGGCGCGATGGACCTGGCCACCGGCGCCCGCCAGGTGTTCGTGATGATGGACCACCTGACCAAGACTGGCGAAAGCAAGCTGGTGCCCGCGTGCACTTACCCGCTGACGGGTATTGGCTGCGTGAGCCGCATCTACACGGACCTGGCTGTACTGGACGTAACGCCTGAAGGGCTGAAAGTCGTGGAAATCTGCGCAGACCTCTCGTTCGATGCATTACAGGCGCTCAGTGGTGTGCCACTGATCGCATGAGTTTTATTGCCTGCCTTGCCTGCTAAGCCGTTAACCATTGACCGCGGCATTGCCTTTGGGCTGGCAGGGCCTGTAAAGGGAAGCTGGCCACTGCCGGTGGCCAGCTTTTACCAGAACGCCTAATGAGGCGTGGCCATCAAGGCTTCATGCCGGCCAGCGACATGGCCAGGCGTACAGCCATGGCCAGGACGCCAAGCGCGGCAACGCTGACGCCCCAGATGCCCACCATCCACAGAAGCCTGTTGAACGTACCTGGCGAGGATTGGGGGTTGGGCTTTCTCATCAGTGATAGCCCTCGCCCACCTTGACCTTGCCGCGAAATACGTAATACGACCACGCCGAGTAACCGAGGATGAACGGGATGATGAACAGCGCCCCCACCAAGGCGAAGCCCAGGCTCTCTGGAGGGCCTGCGGCATCCCAGAGGGTCAGGCTGGGCGGTAGTACGTAAGGCCAGATGCTGATGACCAGCCCGGTGTAACCGAGGAACACCAGCACCAGCGACCATACGAACGGCCCGGCGTGCGGCTCGCCGCGCAGCGAGCGCAAAATCGCCCAGGTGGCCAATAGCACCAGTAGTGGTACCGGCAGGAAGAACCAGAAGTTCGGCAGGCTGAACCAGCGCTCGAAGATGGCCGGGTGGGTCATCGGCGTCCAGATGCTGACCACCAGCATTGTCGCCACCGTGGCCAGGGTGATTGGCGTGCCGGCGCGGATGATGCTGGCCTGCAGGGGCCCTTCCGTCTTGTACACTAGCCAGGTGGCCCCCAGCAGCGCGTAGGCCACGACCACGCCCAACCCGCAGAACACGTTGAACAACGTCAGCCAGCTCATGACGCCATTGGTAGCGGCGCCATCGACGATCTGATGGCCTTCGATGAACGCCCCCAGAATCACGCCCTGGAAGAACGCTGCGGCGAACGAGCCGGACATGAATGCGCGGTCCCAGAATGGCTTGTGCGCCTCGTCGGCCTTGAAGCGGAACTCGAACGACACGCCCCGCCAGATAAGCCCGGCCAGCAGGCCCAGCGCCGGCAGGTACAGCGCGCTCAGCAGGATCGCGTAGACCTTCGGAAAGGCCGCCATCAAGCCGGCCCCGCCCAGCACCAGCCAGGTCTCGTTGCCATCCCACACCGGCGCCACGGTGTTGACCATGGTGTCGCGGTGTTCACGGTCACGGATGAAGGGAAAAAGAATGCCAATCCCCAGGTCGAAGCCGTCGGTGATGACATACATCATCATCCCAAAGCCGATGATCAGAAACCAGATCAGCGGAAGATCAATACCCATGACAACGTCTCCCGTCAGTCAATGTGTGGTGTTGGGGGCGCAATAGAGCGACTCGTCCACTGCCGACAGCGGGCGGGCCGGGCGCTGGTTGTCAGCGATGTCCACCGGGTGCGGCTCATGTGGCTGTGGCCCTTTGCGCACCAGGCGCAGCATGTAGCCGATGCCCGTGCCGAAGATGCCCAGGTACATCACCACCAGCACAACCAGGCCGATGCTGAGGGTCATTGCCGAATGCTCGGAAACCGCGTCCTTGGTGCGCATCAGCCCATACACCACCCAAGGCTGGCGGCCGATTTCGGTCACATACCAACCCGCCAGCAAGGCGATCAGGCCTGACGGCCCCATCCACAGGGCGAAGCGTGCCAGCATCGGCGACTGGTACAAGCGGCCGCGCCAGCGCACCCAGGCGCCCCAACCGCCAAGCAGCACCATCAGCAGGCCAAGCCCGACCATCACCCGGAAGCTCCAGAACAGCACGGTGGCGTTGGGCCGGTCTTCACGCGGGAAGTCTGTCAGGCCGGCTATCTGCCCATCCAGCGAGTGGGTCAAGATCAGGCTCGCCAACCGCGGGATCTCGACCTTGAAGCGGGTGGTTTCCGCGCCCATGTCCGGCAGCCCGAAGAGAATCAGCGGTACCCCTTCACCCGGTACGTTGGCCCAGTGGCCCTCGACAGCAGCGATCTTTGCCGGCTGGTGCTTGAGCGTATTCAGGCCATGCACGTCACCGATCAGCACCTGCAACGGCGCAGTGAACAGCAGCATCCACAACGCCATCGAGAACATGCGTTTCACTGCCGGGGTCTTGTTGCCCTTGAGCAGGTGCCATGCGCCCGAAGCGCCGACGAACAGTGCTGTCGACAACATGGCGGCGGTGACCATGTGCGCCAGGCGATAGGGGAAGGACGGGTTGAAGATGATCGCGAGCCAGTCCACCGGGATTACTACACCGTTGACCACCTCGTGCCCCTGGGGCGTCTGCATCCAGCTATTGGAGGCAAGAATCCAGGTGGCTGAAATCATCGTGCCGACTGCGACCATCACCGTGGCGAAAAAATGCAGACCGCGCCCGACCTTGTGCCAGCCGAACAGCATCACACCGAGGAAGCCGGCCTCCAGGAAGAAGGCGGTGAGCACCTCGTAGGTGAGCAACGGGCCGGTGATGCTGCCCGCGAACTGCGAATAGAAACTCCAGTTGGTACCAAACTGATAGGCCATCACCAGCCCGGACACCACGCCCATGGCGAAGTTGACGGCGAAGATTTTCGACCAGAAGTGGTAGAGGTCTAGGTAGGCGTCGTCTTTTTTCCACAACCACAACCCTTCCAGCATGGCCAGAAATGCCGCCAGGCCGATGGTGATTGCCGGGAAGACGATATGAAACGTCACGGTGAAACCGAACTGTATGCGGGCCAGTTCAAGCGCTGTCAGGCCAGACACGGCTTATACCTCATTACGTTGGGAAAGGCGCTCGAGCAGGGTCCTCGGTCGGGCGTGTTGAATGGCGACTGCGGCTTCCTGCCAACGCACCACGGGAATGGCAGGCGAAACCAGCAAGCTGCTGAAACCGCACTGCATGAGCATCGCGAACTGGTCGGGCAACAACGGCCCGGCCGCTCGCAGGTCGCCGGTGAAACCGTGGCGTTCGCGCAACAGGCGCGCCAGGGTGAACCCACGGCCATCACGGGATTTGGCAAACTCCACCACGATCAGGGTCAATTGCCCGAGCACCGCCTGCACCTCCTCAAGCGCCTGGTCGCCGGCCAGCCACAGGCCCTGGGCCGGCAGGCCGAAGCGCATGTGGTAGTCGTTCCATTGCGGCGGGTGCACCACGGTGCTGGGGGAGAAGGAAGGCGTCTCGTCGCAGGCCAGGTAATGCCACGGGTCGTGCTGCGGCAGGCCGTGTCGATCAATGAGCATCACGCAGCACCTCCTTGAACGGCGCTATACCCACCCGCCGATAGGTGTCGAGGAAGCGCTCATCCGCCTGGCGCAGGGCCAGGTAGATATCAATGAGTGCTTCGATCACCTCGGGCACTTGCTCATAAGGCACGGAGCGCCCGAGGATGGTGCCCACCGCCGCGTCTTCCTCGGCGCTGCCGCCCAGGGTGATCTGGTAATTTTCATGGCCTGCCTTGTCCAGGCCCAGGATGCCGATATGCGCTACATGGTGGTGAGCGCAGGCGTTGATACAACCGGAGACGTTGAGCTTCAACTCACCGATTTCACGCTGGCGGGGGCCATCGAAGCGCTGGGCGATGCGCTGCGCAACCGGCACCGAGCGGGCGGTGGCAAGGCTGCAGTAATCCATGCCCGGCCAGGCGATGGAGTCAGACAACAAGCCCACGTTGGCCGTTGCCAGGCCCGCCGCGCGCAGTGCTTGCCACACCGCATACAGGTCGCGCTGGCGGATGTGCGGCAGCACCAGGTTCTGCTCGTGGGACACGCGAATCTCGTTCAGCGAGTAAGCTTCGGCGAGGTCAGCCACCTGCAGCATTTCCTCGGCGCTGACGTCGCCTGGAATGCCCCCTGGCGGCTTCAGGGAAACCACCGCGCTGATATAGCCAGGCTGTTTGTGCGGGTGGGTATTGGTGCGCACCCAGGCAGCGAATGCCGGGTCTTCGGCGCGTGCAGCCAAATACTCATCGCACAGCCCGGGCAGCGACTCGAAGGCCGGTTGCACGAAACGCGCATGGATGGCCTGGACGATCTCGGGTTCCAGGTACTGGCGGTCACTCGGCAGGCTGCAGAACTCATGCTCGATCATCTCGATGAAACGGCCGGGCTTGAGTTCACGTACCAGTATCTTGATACGCGCCTTGTACAGGTTGTCGCGCCGCCCCAGGGCGTTGTACACCCGCAGGATCGCCTCGACGTAACGCAACAGGTCGCGCTCGGGCAACCATTGGCGTACTCGCGTGCCGACGATTGGCGTACGCCCCAGGCCACCCCCGGCGTATACCTCGAAACCCACCTCGCCCAGGGCATTGCGCTGCGCAAGGATGCCGATGTCATGAAAGCGCACCGCAGCGCGGTCTTTAGGGCTGCCGGTCATGGCGATCTTGAACTTGCGGGGCAGGTAGGTGAATTCCGGGTGGTCGGTGGACCACTGGCGCAGAATCTCGGCGTGCACCCGCGGGTCGATCACCTCGTCGGCGGCAGCGCCGGCAAAGTGGTCGGTGGTCACGTTCCGAATGCAGTTGCCGCTGGTCTGGATACAGTGCAGATCGGCGTCGGCCAGCACCGACAGTATTTCGGGTGTGTCGGCCAGGTGCGGCCAGTTGAACTGGATGTTCTGGCGCGTGGTGAGGTGACCGTAACCTTTGTCGTAGGTGCGCGCCACGTAGGCCAGCTGGCGCAGTTGCACCGCACTCAGGGTGCCGTACGGGATCGCTACCCGCAGCATGTACCCGTGCAATTGCAGGTACAGGCCGTTCATCAGCCGATAGACTTTGAACGCCTCCTCGTCCAGCTCGCCACTGAGGCGCCTGGCCACCTGCTGACCAAACTGCTGCGCGCGCGCCTTGAGGAAGTCGCGCTCGAACGGGTCGTACTGGTAGACCCCTGCCTTGCCGGCCGCCATCGGCACGAGCGGCCGTTCACTCAAGGCGCCCCCGCTTGGGCGTGCTGCCTGCGCCTGTTTACCCAGGTCGGTGCGGATAGAGGGCCCCTGTGCCCGCAGCCGCTCGCGCAGGCTATGGGGTACAGGCACGCCGTCTACCAGCGATGCCGCACAAGGCAGCGGGCCAACCACATGGTTGTCGCGTACCCAGGCCTGTGCAGCCTCATTGGCGGCAGGCAGCGCATCAGGGCTGAAAGCAGCAGCCAGGCACACGCTTTCGACCCATTCATACTGTGCATCCAGCCACACCACAGCACCGTCATCCAGACGGTTGGCACAGATCAGATGGCAGTCGCTCATCAAACATCTCCATGACTGGCAACCCAGAAGCGCTTATGGTTGCAACCTGCAGCGCCATACCGGTGCCTACGCATAAATCCATACTCTATTTGATTGTATGGAATATTTAGAAAACGTATGCCATGATATTCCTGAGCGTATGGATTTACAACTGTAGGAAGTGCTATGAGCCCTCGTGATGAATCGCCTTTGACTACTGAAATTGCCTGGACAAGGCCATTCACCGCAGGATCCGGAGCAAAATACATACAGATAATAGATATGCTGGAAAAATCCATACAATCTGGGTTTCTTCAGCAAGGTGATGCCCTGCCCCCGCAACGCACGCTTGCGGCGCACCTGGGCGTCGACCTCACCACCATTACCCGCGCCTACAACGAAGCGCGTAACCGTGGCTTGATCGCGTCGTATACCGGGCGTGGGTCGTTCGTCATGGGGGGCGGTAACCCTGAGCTGCCCCTGAACGTCGACCTGGCCATGAACATTCCGCCACAGCCGGCCAATGGCTCGATGACCGAACAAGCAGGCAGTGCAATGGCTGAGCTGTTTGCCCGCCATAGCATCGAGGCGCTTTCGATTTACCAGCATGAGTTGCCGCCGCGCTCACTGCTGCACGCTGCCCAAAGCTGGCTGCGCCCTGCCATCGGCGAGCTGAGCGGCGAGGGCTTGGTGGTGTGTTCGGGTTCGCAGGCGGCGATCTTCGCGATACTCAGCGCAAGGACACGCCCAGGGGATGCCGTGCTGTGCGACGCCGTCACCTACCCAGGCTTGTTGCTGGCAGCCGAGCAGCTTGGCGTGCGGCTCTGGCCAGTGGCGAGCTGCGCGGACGGCATGCAACCCGACGCCCTGGAACAAGCTTGCCAGGAAAGCGGCGCACGGCTGCTGTACCTCAACCCGACGTTCCACAACCCGACGGCGCTTACCATGCCATTGGGCAGGCGCCAGGAGATTGCCGACGTGATACTGCGACGCGGCATCACCTTGATCGAGGACGACCCCTACCGCTATCTGCTCGACGATGCCCCGCCACCGATCGCCACGCTCACTGGGCGGCGCAACACCTATTACCTGGCCTCCTTGTCCAAATGCCTATGGCCAAGTTTGCGCACGTCGTTCGTGTTACCCCCGCACGGGGACGATGGCCAGCAATTGCAGCTCAGCCTGCGCGCCTCGAGCATGGGCTGCTCCGCCCTGCTGTTGGCGCTGGTTGAGCAATGGATCAACAGTGGCAGCGCAACGCAGCTGGTGCAGGAAATCCAGCGCGAAACCCGCGCGCGACAGCGGCTGGCGCGCACGCTGCTGTCGCACCCGTACCAGACGCACCCGACCGGGCTGCACGTGTGGCTTGAACTGCCGACGCAGTGGAACCAGGAGCTGTTCACCCATGCGCTGCGCGAGCAGGGGGTGAGCGTGGCCGGCGGGCAGTCGTTTGCAGCGGCTGTACCTGCGCCCAATTGCTTGCGTATATCCCTGGGTGGCGCCAAGGACCAGGCTGAACTGGGGCGTGCGCTGCAGAAGATCGAGGCGTTGCTTAACCAGGATCGTCGGCGTGAGTCGCGCACGTTTGTATAGGGGATTGCAGTGCACAAGGAAAACGGGATGAGGCTTTTACTTTCATCCCAACACGCTCACTTCTCATCACGCCTTTTTCGTGCCCGTGACGACGCCGGGCCCGACAAGGCTTTCTTCGCTTTGGCGGCCGCAGGGCTTTTCCCTCGTTTTGGTCCGGCCACCTTATACGTACTGGCCAGCGGCGAAAGGCCCGCGCCCGTTGGCGCGGCTACCGTGGTTGGCGCAACAGACTCCAACTGACCCACAGTGTTGCCGACGGTCGTCGTTGCATGCTTAGTCTTGGCAGCCATCACCATCCCCATCCGTACACCAAACAGACGCAGTACGGCCTCCAAAGTACTGAGTTTCGGGTTCGACTTTCCGCTCTCCAGTTCGTACAAGCTTTTTGTAGACATCTTGCACATTGCCGCGAACGTTTCCTGGTCAAGCCCGGTGACTTCGAGCCGCAGACGGCGGATGGATGCCCCGATGGGGTCGAGCCCCGCCGCATTGCGCTCGACGATCTCCTCCACGAGCTGAGCACGCTCTTCAGGCTGTAGTTTTTTCATCGCAGCCCCCACTCCACAAGTCGCTTATCCAAGTTGTTCACGGGCAGGGAAGCTGCATTTCGCATCAATTCAGGGGCTTCGGTCAGCAAATCGGGCAACGCCCTGAAGTTTTCAGCTGCATTCATCAACCGTTGCAGCAGAACGTCGGGATCGGTGTAATTGATAAGCTCAGCGCAGTTGTCCTTCCAGTTGGAAGCCCCTTTGCGCTCCGCCGCCCACTTCGTCGTTCGCGTGATACCTTCCTCATCCAGGATCATGGGTGCGAGGTCATAAATGGGAGCCAAACAAAACCTTCCACCTATACGGATAATGGACGTGTTGCGGCCGTGGTTATCGGTGTTCCCCAGAATTCGATTCAGTAGATCACGCCGCACGTACTCGAATACCAAGTCGTCCACTTCATCCTGCTGGCCGTTACGGGTCCACAGTTCTACCAGCCGGTGAACCACTTCAACGTGCTTCATCATCTGCCCGTAGCCGGTAACGCCGCAGACCGAGTACACCGACTCCACCGGTAGGCGCTCCACCATGCCGTCCACTACTCGGCGGTCAAATCGTGGCATCCAGAGGCTTGGCTTCACTGCCTCTTCAAGCGATAGGCCATCAATGGCAACGGTATCAAGGCCGAGGGCGGCAACGGCTTTGTAGTAATGGAACTCTGTTCGCAGGATGTCCTTGTCGCGCTCGCCACCTTTGTTACGCGCGAACTTGATCAGCCAGTGACGGAGCGCCTGTTTATCGGGAAGCATCGCATCAGCGTACAGAGCGCCATCGTGGGCTTCGGTCATCAGCAGCTTGGGGGCTTGCCCGTTGGCACCCGTAGCGCCCCCCAACGCCGCACCGGTTTCGTAGGCGTACTCTAGAAACTCGTTGGTCCTGTCCACGACCTCAGCACGCGCGAACGCCTCATTCCTATCCGGCTGGAGGCCTTCAACCGACTCCTTGATGCGCAGATGCCCGATGGGGGCCGGCGTGAAGCGGTTTAAAAGGTACAGTCCCATTTCCAGCCCTTCGGGTTTCAAGCGCCCGTAGCGGGCCTCGAGAGACTCCTTGGCAGCACCCGAGGGAATGATGTCATAGAGGAATGCTGGATAGCCTTTGACGTCATGGTGGTCCCAGTTCAGCGGCAGGTTAACGCTTAGGGCCAGTTCGCACCGATCTTCGATGCGATCAAAGTTGGCAATGATGTAGTCGGTGTCGTACGCCACAAAGGACATGCCTTCCTCGACACGCGCCGGGTTCTGAACCGACAGCGTTGCGGCGTCGTGCCATGCTCCGTTTGAGAAGGCTTGGATAGTGATTCTGAGCGACATCAACACAGCCTAAATCAGCACTTTAATGCTGATTAGCATAGTGCACCACGCAGAAACCGGCAATACTATGCTGATTAAAAACGTATTACGGGATAAACCAGCATCACACTACCGATTTCGCACCAGAGCGGATGCCTGCTTCAAATTCACATGGCGCGCCATGCCCGGCGCATAAACGAAAAAGCCCGCCACCGTTTCCGGTAGCGGGCTTTAACGTACTGCGTATGGTGGGTCGTGTAGGATTCGAACCTACGACCAATTGGTTAAAAGCCAACTGCTCTACCAACTGAGCTAACGACCCGTTGGATGGCGCGTATAATACTGATTTCTAACGGGAAATCAACACTTCAGCGCATTTTTTTCAAAAATAACGAGTGGGGTCGGCCTGCCCTGCAGCCTTGAAGCCTTCGGCACGCAGGCGGCAGCTGTCGCATTTGCCGCACGCGCGGCCATCATCGTCCGCCTGGTAGCAGGACACCGTCAGGCTGTAGTCCACACCGCGGGCCATACCCGCCTGTACGATCTGCGCCTTGCTCATATTCTGCAACGGCGCCTGAATGCGAAAACCCTGCCCTTCTACACCGGCTTTGGTGGCCAGGTTGGCCATACGCTCGAAGGCCTCGACGAACTCGGGGCGGCAGTCGGGGTAGCCGGAGTAGTCCACCGCGTTGACGCCAATGAAGATGTCGTGGGCCTGCAGTACTTCAGCCCAGCCCAACGCCAGCGACAGGAACACGGTGTTGCGCGCCGGCACGTAGGTGACCGGGATGCCTTCACCCGGGGCTTCTGGCACATCGATGCTGGTGTCGGTCAAGGCGGAACCGCCGATGCCGTCCAGGTTCAGGCCAATCACCTTGTGCTCCACCACACCCAGGTCACGTGCCACACGGGCTGCAGCATTCAGCTCAGCGCGGTGGCGCTGGCCGTAATCGAAGCTCATGGTGTAGCAGCTGTAGCCTTCGGCTTTGGCCATGGCTACGACCGTGGCCGAGTCGAGGCCACCGGACAACAGGATTACTGCGCGTTTGTCTGTCATGTTTGTCACTCTTTCAATCAACGTCCGGGCTCGTCGTTCCACAGCAGCTTGTGCAGCTGCAACTGGAAGCGTACGGGCAGGTTATCGGCGACGATCCAGTCCGCCAGGTCGCTGGCACTGACCTGGTGGTGGCTGGGCGAAAACAGCACTTCGCCCGCGCGCTCAGCCAGGTTGTACTGGATCAGTTTGGACACTGCCCAGTCGTAGTCCTCACGGGAACAGATGACGAACTTGACCTGGTCGTTACGGGTCAGCTGCTCGATGTTCTCGTAGCGGTTGCGGTGCGACTCCTCCGACCCCGGGGTCTTGAGGTCGACCACGCGGCTGACGCGCAGGTCGGTGCCGGCGATATCGAGGGCGCCGCTGGTTTCCAGCGACACCTCATACCCGGCATCGCACAAACGCTGCAACAACGGCAAGGCACTGGGCTGAGCCAGCGGCTCGCCGCCGGTAACGCACACATAGCGCGGCTTGAAGCCCGCCACCTGCTCAAGGATCGAATCGAGGCTGCGCACGGTGCCACCACTGAAGGCATAGGCACTGTCGCAGTATTGACAGCGCAGGGGGCAACCGGTGAGCCGCACGAATACCGTGGGTAGCCCAGCCGTTCGCGTTTCACCCTGCAACGAGTAAAAGACTTCGGTGATGCGTAATGTGTCTTGCATGATCGCCACGGGCGTGACAGCTAAACAGGCTGCCCGCCTCCGTCAGGCACTGTCGCGGACTCGACATGGCGTTATCCGCAACAGCGTGTTTACGAAAAAAGGGCGCTGATTCTAACGAAAAAACCCGCGACAGGCGCGGGTTTCTTTCGAACGGTTACCACCAGGCAACTCAGCCTAAAGCTTTTGCAGATCTCGCTGAGCCAGTTGAGCGGCGGAGGTGCCGGGGTACTGGGTAACGACCTGCTGCAAAATACCTTTGACCTTGTCGGTGTGCCCCAGGCGACGCTCAACATCAGCAAGCTTATAGAGCGAGTCAGGCACCTTGCTGTGCTTGGGGTACTTCTGGCTGACCTGGGCGAAGGCCTGACTTGCACCTTGCAGGTCACCTTTGGCCAGGTTCACCTCGCCCAACCAATACTGGGCATTGCCCGCATACTGGCTGTTGGGGTACTTGCGCAGGAAGGCGTTGAACGCCTGGCTGGCCTTGTCGAAGTCTTTCTGTTTGATCAGGTCGAAGGCGGCATCGTAGTAGAGCTTTTCCTTCGCCGGGTCACCGGGCTCGCTGTTGGCGGCCGGTTGTTGGGCTGCAGCACCTGCTGCGGCCCCGGTGGCGGCGCCAGAGGCACCACTACCAGCAGAATTGTCAGGGGTCGCGGCAGGCGCGGCGCCACTGTTGATGCGACGGTCCAGGTCCTGGTAACGCTCCAGGTTTTCCTGCTTCATGCGCGACACATCGTTTTGCAGCTCTTCGATGATGCCTTGCTGGCGGGAAAGCTGATCCTGCATCTGTTGCAGCTGCATGAACAGCTGGCCCTGTGCAGAGGCAGGGGCCGAAGCCCCTGACCCGGCATAGGCGCCGCTCGTGCCATAACCCGCAGGCGGATAGCTGCCTGAGTTGTCATCTACTACAGGGACTGCAGCCCACGCCGAAAGGGGCAGGCTGAGTGCGAGGACGGTTACTGCACGGCGGCACATACGCATAAGAACTTACTTACGCAGTTCTACGCGACGGTTTTGAGCCCAGGACTGCTCGTCGTTGCCAGTGGCAACTGGACGCTCTTCACCGTAGGAAACTACTTCCAGCTGAGCAGGGGAAACGCCCTGCAGAACCAGGTAGCGCTGAACGGCCTTGGCACGACGCTCGCCCAGAGCCATGTTGTACTCACGGGTACCGCGCTCGTCGGTGTTACCTTCCAGAACGACACGGTTGCCGTTGGCTTTCAGGTCCTTGGCATGAACGTCCAGAGCGCGCATGGCTTCTGGCTTCAGGTCCGAGCTGTCGTATTCGAAGTAGAAGGTGGTGATTGCGCGCAGAGCGGCTTCTTCGCTCAGGGAACCGTCCACTGCGCCGGTGTTTGCACCGTAGCCAGCGTTCGGGTCAACGGCGCCAGCGCCTTCACCAGCATTGTCACCGCCCTTCGAGGAGCAACCTACAGCCACGGCCATGGCCAGAGCCAGCGCAGCGAATTTACCAAACTTCAGCATTTCCATCGTGAAACTCCTAATGAAACCCCAGTGTGTTAAGCAAAACGTATTACGCCGCAATCAGTTCAGGTAAGGGGACCAGGACGGTTCTCTGACTTCGCCTTGAGCGGTAGGAAGTGGGAGCCTCACGCGGCCATTAAGCGACACGAGCATCAAGACTCCCCGGCCCTGCTGGCGGGTGGCGTAGATTAGCATGGTGCCGTTGGGCGCAACAGTGGGAGACTCATCAAGACTGGTCTCCGAGAGAATCTTTACACTTCCGCGTTGCAAGTCCTGGGCCGCAACTTTGAAGTTGGTGAAGCCCTGCTGACGGTGAATCATGACCAAGGTCTTTTCGTCAGCCGACAGTTTCGGGTTGGCATTGTAGTTACCCACGAAGGTAACGCGTTCTGCACTGCCACCGCTGACCGACTGTTTGTAGATCTGTGGCTTGCCGCCGCGGTCCGAGGTGAAGTACAGGGTGTTGCCATCCTTGCCCCAGAACGGTTCGGTATTGATACCCGGGCCAGCGGTTACGCGGCTGATCTGACGCGACGCCACGTTCATCACATAGATGTCCGGGTTACCGTCCTTGGACAGCACGAATGCCAGGCGAGAGCCGTCAGGCGACCAGGCAGGTGCGCCGTTGAGGCCCTCGAAGTTGGTGATCTGCTCGCGACGGCCCGTGTCGATGTGCTGGATGAAGATGCGCGGGCGACGCTGCTCGAACGACACATAGGCGATGCGCTTGCCATCCGGCGCGAAGCGCGGCGACAGGATCGGCTCGCGCGACTGCAGCAGGGTGACCGCACGTGCACCGTCGTAGTCCGAACGCTGCAAGGTGTAGCGGGTGTTGTTGGTGGAGAAGCGCTCGGCAGTGACGTACAGCATGCGGGTAGAGAAAGCACCCTTGATGCCGGTGAGCTTCTCGAACGACTGGTCGGCAATGTAGTGCGACATGTCGCGCAACTGGTCGGCCGTGCCGGCCACGCTGCCGGTCAGTACCTGCTGCTCGGTGGCCACGTTGAACAGGGCGTACTGCACCTGCAGACGGCCACCGGACGGCACGATGCTGCCGACCATCACGTACTGGGCACCCAGCGCTTTCCAGTCACGGAAGATGACTTCGCTGGCCTGGGACGGCTGGCTGATCATGTTCTGACGCGGAATGGGCGAGTAGTAGCCCGAGTTGCGCAGGTCGTTACCGATGATGTCTGCCATGTCTTCAGGCAGCACGCTCCCGCCCTGGACGGCGAAGGGTACCACCGCGATGGGTGTGGCCCGGTCGCTACCACTGGTGACCAGGATGTTCTTTTCCTCTGCTACGGCCATGCCTGCCACGCAGCACAGCATGACCAGCAGTCCTCTCAGACGTTTAATCACAACGCTAGATCCTCAGGTGTAAATGTCATCTTGAACGAGCGATACCTGTTGAAATCGCTCGGCTTCATACCCTGCATTTCAGTCAGACGACCGATGTTCTTCATGGCGGCCACTGCCGAACTGTCAAACGGGCCGTCGCCACTGGAGCGCAGCACGCTCACATTGGTAATGGTGCCATCCGGCAGCATGCTGACCTGCAGGACTACCGTCATGCCTTTGCGTGCCGAAGGGGGCCGCGCCCAACCTTCTGCTGCACGCATGCGGATCAGGTCGTCGAAATCGCCGGCCACCTGGTCACCCTGCTCATCCGCCAGTGCCTGCTGACGCTCAGTGGTGTCGGACAACAGCTCGGCCAGTGCCTGCGCCTTCTTGTCCTCTGCCGCCTTGCGCGCTGCTTCCTGGGCCTTTTTCTTCTGGGCATCTGCCGCGGCCTTTTTCTTGGCCTCTTCAGCTGCCTTTTTCTTCGCGTCCTCGGCTGCCGCCTTTTTCTTGGCGTCCTCGGCCGCTTTTTTCTTCGCCTCTTCGGCTGCCTTTTTCTTGGCATCCTCTGCGGCTTGTTTCTTCGCCTCTTCAGCCGCCTGCTTCTTGGCCTCGTCCTCGGCTTTTTTCTTCGCTTCGTCTTCGGCTTTTTTCTTGGCAATGTCGGCTTGCTGTTTTTCCGCCGCTTTTTTGGCCTCTTCGGCCTTCTTCGCTTCGGCCGCTTTCTTGGCCTCGGCCGTTTTTGCAGCTTCCTCGGCTTTTTTGGCCTCGGCCGCCTCGCGGGCTTCCTCGGCCTTTTGAGCAGCGTCGGCTTTCTTTTGTTCCGCCGCTTTCACAGCTTCCTGCTCGACCTTCTTCTGCTCCAGCTGCTCGACCTCGGTCTGGCGCGAAGCGGTTTTTTTCGCTTCCCCGGCAATCTTCTGGTTGGTCTGGGTGGTCGCCTGGCTCTTGGACTTGAGCTGATACAGCGTAGCCTGAACGATCGGCTTGGACGGCGGCAGCTCTGGGGTCATGGCGAAGCTGACGAACAGCAAGGCAAACACCAGCACATGCAGGCCGATGGCCCAGACACTGGGCCAGAAGTAGCTTTCCGAGGCGGATGGCTCTCGCTGTTGCATCAGGGCGCCTCGGTAATCAGGCCAACGTTACCGACACCGGCTTTCTGCAGCCCGCCCATGGCACCCATGACCGCGCCATAGTCCACGGCCTTGTCGCCACGGATGAAGACCTGGGTCTGTTTGCCCTGGTCGCGGCCGGCGGCAATGATCTTGGTCACAGCGTCGGTCATGGCCGGCAAGGTCATGGCCTTGTCCATCTGCTTGTCGGTGTCGACTTCACTGCCGAGGTTCCAGTAGTAGGTTTTGTCGGCCTTGATGGAAATGGTAAGGATCTGGACGTTGTTGTCCTGCGGCAAGGCTTCGCTGGAAACCTTGGGCAGGTCTACCTTGACGCCCTGGTTGAGCATGGGCGCCGTCACCATGAAGATGACCAGCAGTACCAGCATCACGTCGATGTAGGGCACCACGTTCATCTCGGCGACGGGCTTGCGTTTGTGGCGAACTCGGGCCATGGGCTTCTACCTGATTACTCTTCGCTGGTGTGCACTTTACGGTGCAGGATCGCCTGGAACTCGTCGGCGAAGGTGTAGTAGCGGCCGATCAGCGTTTCACTGCGCGCCGCGAAGCGGTTGTAGGCAATGACCGCCGGGATTGCCGCGAACAGGCCGATAGCTGTAGCGATCAGGGCCTCGGCGATACCGGGGGCAACAGTGGCCAGGGTGGCCTGTTGGGCGCTGGCCAGGCCGCGGAAGGAGTTCATGATCCCCCATACGGTACCGAACAGGCCAATGTACGGGCTGGTGGAACCCACGGTCGCCAGGAACGGCAGGCTCTGCTCGAGCTTTTCTTCCTCGCGGGAAATGGCAACGCGCATGGCACGGCCTACGCCTTCCATGACCGCGTCCGGGTCAACACCCGGTTGCTGGCGCAGGCGCGAGAATTCCTTGAAACCGGCACGGAAGACCTGCTCCACACCCGAATCCGGGTCTGGGTTGCTGCCGGCCTGGCGGTACAGCTTGGACAGGTCGATACCCGACCAGAAGCGCTCTTCGAAGGCATCCAGCGCACGACGACCGGCGCGCAGCATGGTGCTGCGCTGAAAAATCATGATCCACGAGGTGACCGAGGCGGCCACCAGGGTCAGCATCACCAACTGCACCACTACGCTGGCATTGCTGACCAGACTCCACATGGAGGTATGGTCGACGACGTTAGCTTCCACGCTTATTCTCCTGCATTCGATTGATTACCCGAGCAGTCGGCCACAAAGGCGTCGCGCAGCTCCGGGGGGATGGCTCGGGGTTTGAAAGTGTCGGCGCGCACAGCGGCCACCAGGAACTGCCCTTCGCAGAGCAGCGTTTCATCCTTTTCCCGCCAGACCTGCTGCACGAAGCGCAGGCTGGCGCGATTGAGTTCAAGTACTTGCGCGGTAACCCGCAGTTCGTCGTCCAGCCGCGCCGGCGCGTGGTAACGCGCTTCGCTGGAGTGGACTACAAACAGCAGGTTGCCCTGCGCCAGCTGCGACTGGGAAAAACCCAGGTGCCGCAATCGTTCAGTGCGCGCGCGCTCCATGAATTTCAGGTAATTGACGTAATACACCACGCCGCCAGCATCGGTATCTTCGTAATAGACGCGACAACGGTGTGCAAAGGGTTCCAGGCCATTTAGCGCGCGCATACTCTAGTGCTTACTCCTCGCCTTGCCAATCCGCTGTGGCAACTGTTTTTTCATCGTTCATGTCGTATTGCCAGCGCCCATGCAGCCTGCCAGCGGTAGGACCACGAAAAGCCGTTTTCGATCTGTCATTCATCGCCCGTTTGGGAAAAAACGGCGCCCTCCCCCAGCTGCCCCGGCACGTCGAGGCCGAAATGCAGGTAGGCATGACGGGTGACCACACGCCCGCGTGGTGTGCGCATGATGTAGCCCTGCTGGATGAGGTAGGGTTCGAGCACGTCCTCGATGGTGTGGCGCTCTTCGCTGATGGCGGCCGCCAGGTTGTCGACCCCCACCGGCCCCCCGTCGAACTTCTCGATCATGGTCAACAACAGGCGACGGTCGGAATGATCGAAGCCGCGCTCGTCCACATCCAGCAGGTTCAGCGCCATGTCGGCCACCGCCTTGGTGATCTGGCCTTTGCCCCGCACTTCGGCATAGTCGCGAACCCGGCGCAGCAGGCGGTTGGCAATACGCGGGGTGCCGCGCGCGCGGCGGGCGATTTCATAGGCGCCGAGGTCTTCGATGACCAGGCCCAGGATGCTTGCCGAGCGGCTGACGATGGTCGCCAGGTCCTTGTCGCTGTAGAACTCCAGGCGCTGGACGATACCGAAGCGGTCGCGCAACGGGTTGGTGAGCATGCCCGCACGGGTGGTGGCGCCGACCAGGGTGAACGGCGGCAGGTCGAGCTTGATGGACCGGGCGGCAGGCCCCTCCCCGATCATGATATCGAGCTGAAAGTCTTCCATGGCCGGGTACAGCACTTCTTCGACGACGGGTGACAGCCGGTGGATTTCGTCGATGAACAGAACGTCATGGGGCTCCAGGTTGGTCAGCATCGCGGCCAGGTCCCCAGGCCGTTCGAGGATAGGCCCCGAAGTGCTCTTGACCGACACACCCATCTCATGGGCGATGATGTTGGCCAAGGTAGTCTTGCCCAAACCCGGGGGGCCGAAGATCAGCGTGTGGTCAAGCGATTCGCTGCGCCCCCGTGCGGCTTGGATGAACAGTGCCATCTGCTCGCGCACTACCGGCTGGCCGATGTACTCCTCCAGGCGTAATGGCCGGATCGCGCGGTCTTGCACGTCTTCGCGGTCGCGGCCACTGGCGGCGATCAGGCGGTCGGCTTCGATCACTTGGTAATCATCCCCTTGAGGCTGCGACGGATCAGCTCTTCACTGCTCAGGCTGGCCTTGTCCTTGATGGCCCCAATGGCCTTGCTCGCCTCTTGCGGCTTGTAACCCAGCGAAACGAGGGCGCTGACGGCGTCGGCTTCGGCGGTTGATTCACTGGCCACCGGCAACGGCCCGTCCGATACCAGGGTGAACATGGCCGGGGACGTTTCCCAAGCCTTGAAGCGGTCCTTGAGCTCGACCAGCAGGCGCTCGGCGGTTTTCTTGCCAACGCCCGGTACGCGCACCAGTGCCGAGGTGTCCTGGGCCTGTACGCAGCGCACCAGCTCGTCGACTTCCAGGCCCGACATCAGCGCCAGTGCCAGCTTGGGCCCTACGCCATTGAGGCGGATCAGTTCACGAAACAACTCGCGCTCGCGCTTTTCGGCAAACCCGTACAGCAGGTGGGCGTCCTCGCGCACCACCAGGTGGGTGTGCACGGTCACTGGCTCGCCAACCTTGGGCAGGCGATACAGGGTGGTCATGGGCACTTCGAGCTCGTAGCCCACGCCATTGACGTCGATAATCAGGTGCGGGGGCTGCTTTTCCGCCAGAGTGCCGCGCAATCTTCCAATCACGTTCCGATCCTTATTCTCGGGGAGCCGGTCGCAGACCGCTCAACCCTATCAGCAAATGCGGCGGGTGAACGCGCCACCCGCACATAATGTGTATCAGCGCATGAAGCGCCTACAGACGCAAGCGCCCGCCCCGCCGGCGCGCCGTGGCCAGGCCGTGGGGCACCAGGCTGGAACGGGTGTGGGCATGGCACAAGGCGATGGCCAGGGCATCGGAGGCGTCGATCTGCGGTTTTTGCGTGAGCTTGAGCAGGTGCATGACCATCATCATC
Source organism: Pseudomonas sp. S36 (assembly GCF_016647875.1). Taxonomy (NCBI): domain Bacteria; kingdom Pseudomonadati; phylum Pseudomonadota; class Gammaproteobacteria; order Pseudomonadales; family Pseudomonadaceae; genus Pseudomonas; species Pseudomonas sp. S36. Next base: position 88,683 of record NZ_JACVVG010000011.1, read on the forward strand.
ACCTGATCTTTGTTGGCGCCGCCGGTGCCGGCCACGGCCTGCTTGACCTGGGTGGCACTGTACTCGGCGATCTCAAGGCCGGCCTCGGCGGCCGCCACGATCGCAGCCCCGCGGGCCTGGCCCAGCTTGAGCGCCGAATCGGCATTGCGGGCCATGAACACCCGCTCGATGCCCATGGTCACCGGGCCGTGCTGGGCGATGACTTCACTGACCCCGCGAAACACGATCTGCAACCGCTCATGCAGCTCGCCGCTGCCGGTGCGGATGCAGCCTGACGCCACATACTCGCAGCCGCGGGCGGTCTGGCGCACCACGCCGTAACCGGTGATGCGCGAGCCGGGGTCGATACCTAGAATCAGAGTCATAGCGCCTGTCGAAAAAAAATGATGCATGCTGCAAACGGTACGGCCCTTTCGCGGCGGTACGGCGCTGCGAGTCTATCGGAGCGCCGTACCGCCGCGAAAGGGCCGGTGCAAGCAAAGAAAAGCCTGAATGCCTGGTTGGAGCTACCAGAACACCCTAGCCGAGGTTTTCCATGATCTCGTCGGAGATCTGCGCATTGGAATAGACGTTCTGCACGTCGTCCAGGTCTTCGAGCATGTCGATCAGCTTGAGTACCTTTTCAGCGCCATCCTGGTCCAACTCGGCACTGGTGGTCGGCTGCATGACGATTTCCGCATCCGCCGCCTTGAAACCTGCCTCTTCCAGCGCATTGCGCACGGCATAGAAGCTGTTGAACGACGTAAACACCTCGAACGAGCCATCATCGTTGGCTACCACGTCGTCGGCATCGGCCTCCATCGCAGCTTCCATCAGGGCGTCTTCGTCTACCCCCGGGGCGAAACTGATCTGGCCCTTGCGCTCGAACAGATACGCCACCGAACCGTCGGTGCCCAGGTTGCCCCCACATTTGGTGAAGGCATGGCGCACAGCCGCAGCCGTGCGGTTGCGGTTGTCGGTCATGGCTTCGACCATGATCGCCACGCCGCCTGGGCCGTAACCTTCGTAGCTGAGCTCTTCGACGTTGTCGCTTTCGTTGGTACCGGCACCACGTGCCACGGCCCGATCAATAATGTCGCGGCTCATGTTGGCACCCAGGGCCTTATCCAGCGCCAGGCGCAGGCGCGGGTTGGAGGCCGCGTCCGGGCCGCCCTGTTTGGCAGCGACGGTCAGCTCACGGATCCACTTGGTGAAGACCTTGCCTCTCTTGGCATCCTGGCGCTCTTTGCGGTGCTTGATGTTCGCCCACTTGGAATGGCCTGCCATAACGACTCCCGATCCTTGAAACAGAAACAGGTTCCGCCCCGAAGGGCGGAACGTGGAAAGACTGCGCCGAAGCGCATGGGCGCATCCGCCGGATACGCCCGGGGCCGATTACTCGACCTTGGTCTGCTCGCGCAGACGGATGTGCAGCTCGCGCAGGGCCTTGGCATCGACCAGGCCTGGGGCCTGGGTCATGACGCACGCGGCACTCTGGGTTTTCGGGAAGGCGATCACTTCACGAATCGACTGGGCGCCAGTCATCAGCATGACCAGGCGGTCCAGACCGAAGGCCAGGCCGCCGTGGGGCGGTGCACCGAACTTCAGGGCATCGAGCAGGAAGCCGAACTTCTCTTCCTGTTCCGCCGCTTCGATACCCAGCAGGCGGAACACGGCCTGCTGCATTTCCTTGCGGTGGATACGGATGGAACCGCCACCCAGCTCAGTGCCGTTGAGCACCATGTCGTAGGCGCGGGACAGGGCCGTGGCGGGATTGGCCTCAAGCTCCTGCGGGGTGCACTTCGGCGCGGTGAACGGGTGGTGCAACGCCGTGAAGCTGCCGTCTTCGTTCTCTTCGAACATCGGGAAGTCGACGACCCACATCGGTGCCCACTCGCAGGTGAACAGCTCGAAGTCGTGACCCAGGCGGATACGCAGCGCGCCCAGGGCCTCGCTGACGATCTTGAACTTGTCTGCACCGAAGAACACGATGTCGCCGTCTACAGCGCCGACGCGGTCGAGGATGGTGTTGAGGTTGGCCTCGGGGATGTTCTTGACGATCGGCGACTGCAGGCCCTCGACCCCTTTGGCGCGCTCGTTGACCTTGATGTAGGCCAGGCCGCGGGCACCATAGATGCCGACGAACTTGGTGTACTCGTCGATCTTGCTGCGCGGCATGCTCGCGCCGCCTGGCAGGCGCAGGGCGGTGACGCGGCATTTCGGATCGTTGGCCGGGCCGGCGAACACTTTGAAATCGACGTCCTTGAGCTGGTCGGCAACATCGACCAGTTCCAGCGGGATACGCAGGTCTGGCTTGTCGGAGCCGTAGCGGCGCATGGCTTCTTCGAAGGTCATGTGCGGGAAATCGCCGAACTCCAGGTCCAGCACTTCCTTGAACAGCTTGCGGATCATGCTCTCGGTCAGGCCCATGATCTCGGACTCGTCCAGGAAGCTGGTCTCGATGTCGATCTGGGTGAATTCCGGCTGGCGATCTGCGCGCAGGTCTTCGTCACGGAAGCACTTGGCGATCTGGTAGTAGCGGTCGAAGCCGGCCACCATCAGCAGTTGCTTGAACAGCTGCGGCGACTGTGGCAAGGCAAAGAAGCTGCCGGCGTGGGTACGGCTTGGCACCAGGTAGTCACGCGCGCCTTCTGGGGTGGCACGGGTGAGGATCGGGGTTTCCACATCCAGGAAGCCGTTTTCGTCGAGGAAGCGGCGGATGCTGCTGGTGATGCGTGAACGCAGGCGCAGCTTGTCGGCCATTTCCGGGCGACGCAGGTCGATGAAGCGATAGCGCAGGCGGGTTTCTTCGCCCACGTCGGAGTATTCGTTCAACGGGAACGGCGGGGTTTCGGCCTCGTTCAGCACATTGAGCTGATAACCGAGGATTTCGATGGCGCCGGACGCCATGTTGGCATTGACCGCACCGTCAGGGCGCTTGCGCACCTTGCCGGTGACCTGCACGACGTACTCGCTGCGCACGCGGTCAGCAGCGGCGAAGGTGTCGGCGCGGTCCGGGTCGAACACGACCTGGGCCATGCCCTCGCGGTCACGGATGTCGAGGAAGATCACCCCGCCGTGGTCCCGGCGACGATGGACCCAGCCGCAAAGGGTGACTTCCTGGCCGTCCAGGCTCTCGTTCAGTTGGCCGCAATAATGGCTGCGCATCATGATGGTGGTTTCGCTTCTCGTGATTCGTGTATTCGGTGGAGGCCTTGGCCGCCCGGAGGGCTAATACTGCAAGACCCGGTCACAGCATTCAACTCAGTCGGCCTTGTCGCCGCCTGCCAGGTTCTTCTTGGCGCCAGTCTTGAAGTCGGTTTCGTACCAGCCGTTACCGCTGAGGCGGAAACCGGGTACCGACAGCAACTTCTTCAGCGCCGGGGCCTGACAGGCCGGGCAGTCGGTTAGCGGCGCGGCGCTGATTTTCTGCAGCACCTCCATGCGGTGCTCGCAGGACGCACATTGATAGTCATAAAGGGGCATGGGTGTCTCTCGTCAACCACAACGCTGGCTGCCGGGGCAGCAAAAAGCGGGATTATATATGGTTAACCGACACTGCGCAGCCCGCCGGGCGATCAGTGCGCAGCTGGCGGGTCCTGCAGCCATGCCACACAGATCACGCGGATGAGGCCACTGAAGTTGCGCACCCCACCCTGGCGCAGGTGTATTTCGCGGTCCACGTAGGACAGTACCGCGCTGACCGAGCAGTGGTTCACCGCAGCGATGCGCTCCAGGATGCTCCAGTACACCGCCTCCAGGCGCAGGCAGGTTGAAAACCCGTTGAGCCGTACCGAGCGCGACACGGGCTGTGTCTGCAGCATGTCGAAGTCGGCCTTGAAGGGGTCGATGCACTGCTTGCCAGGCCAACGCCCCTGGCCTGTCGTACGTTTGCTCGCGCGGATCATCTGCCACACCTCCTCGTATCAGGTACCAGGGGGTGTATGAAGCGCCGTTCGGTCGGCACTGAGCAGCGGCAAAGCCTTCCCGCACAAATCACAAAGGCCCGGTCGGTTACCCGGGCCGGGCCCTCGCATACAGTGCCTGCTACTTGCCGTCGAGCAGAACTCGCAACATCCAGGCGGTTTTTTCGTGAACCTGCATGCGCTGGGTCAGCAGGTCGGCAGTAGGCTCGTCACTGACCTTGTCCACCACCGGGAAGATGCTGCGCGCCGTGCGCACCACGGTTTCCTGCCCCTGTACCAACTGGCGGATCATTTCATCGGCATGGGGCACCCCTTCCTCCTCCTCGATCGAGGAGTGGCGGGCATAAAATGCATACGAACCGGGTGCCGGAAAGCCCAGTGCACGGATACGCTCGGCGATGGCGTCGACTGCCAGCGCCAGCTCGTTGTATTGCTCTTCGAACATCAGGTGCAAGGTACGGAATGATGGCCCGGTGACGTTCCAGTGAAAATTATGGGTTTTCAGATACAGCACGTACGTGTCCGACAACAGGCGGGACAGCCCATCGACGATGGACTTGCGATCTGCTTCATTGATGCCGATATCGATTGCCATGACGTTCCCCTTCTGAAAGCTTGAGACCCAAACGGGTGCCGACCACTGTAGCAATACCTGGGGCGTTGCGCCTGTGACAAGGCGTTGCAGGCCACCCGCGAACGCCCTGCGGTTTGAGTACCCTGCGGCTTTACTGTTAAATAGGCAGCGTGCCACCCGTGCGGACTGCAATTGCCGGGTGCATAGGCTGTGGGTCATGTGTTCGCGCTCTACATCTCATGCGCACCGTGCCGCCAGCTCTCCCCGTGATCAGCTTTATCAACTGTGAGCCAATCCCATGTTCAAGATCGTCCATCTGGTGACGGGCGTGGCAGCGCTGCTGCTATCGTTCATGCCCAGCCTGAAAACCGAAGCCATATCCTTCCTGCAACAACCCGACGCGGTGTACCTGGCCCTGCTCGGCCTGCTCAACCTGGTACTGGCACCGGTGGTACCGCTGTACTACCGCGGCGCCAGGCAACAATTGCAATACCTGGCCTGCGCCTTGCTGGTAGTAGCGGTGGTGCTGCAAACCCTGACCCTGCTGGCGCGCCCGGAAATGGGCAACCTGGCGGCGCTGGTCTGTGCATCGCTGGCTGTACTGCTGCACCTGGTGGCGGGTTTCGCCCAAAGCCCGCGCAAGGCCCGTGCAACCCAGCACAGCGCTCCCGATGCGGGCAACCGGGATACCGGCACCGTGAAGTGGTTCAACACCTCCAAAGGCTTCGGCTTTATCTCCCGGGATTCCGGCGAAGATATTTTCGTGCACTTTCGCGCCATTCGCGGTGAGGGCCACCGCATTCTGGTCGAGGGCCAGCGCGTCGAGTTTTCCGTGATGCACCGCGACAAAGGCCTGCAGGCCGAGGACGTGGTGGCGGTGAACCGCCGCTGAAACCCACCCCTCCAGCGGGCCGGCTACCGGCCCGACAGGTAAGCCGCCGTGTTCAGTAATGAGGCGGCGGCGCCTCCTCACCCTCACTGCCGTACTGCCCTACCATTTCCTCGTAACGCTTGAGCAACTCGGCCATCTGCAACTGCAGCCGCTCGATCACCCGCCCCTGCTCCACCACCACGTCATTGAGCGCCTGGATGGTGTCATCCTGAAACGCCTGACGGGTTTCCAGCTCGACCATGCGCTGCTCAAGCGACATCGGCGGCCTCCTTGAAGCCTTCCAGCTGCAAAGCCCGCACGCGCTGGCGAATCACTTGCACCTGCTCGTCGCTGTAGCTGACTGCCGGGCACTTGCCCCAAACCGGTGCCGGCCAGGCCGCATCGCCTTGCATACGCACGATCACATGCATGTGCAACTGGCTGACCACGTTACCCAGGGTGGCGACATTCATCTTGTCTGCGCCATAGCTGGCTTTGAGCGCGACGGCCAACTGGGTGGTTTCTTGCCACAGCTGGTGTTGCTCGGCGGCGTCCAGGTCGAAAAGCTCACTGACGCCCGGGCGTTTTGGCACCAGGATGAACCACGGATAGTTGGCATCCTTGCTCAGCAGCAGCTGGCATAGCGCGAAGTCACCCAGTACCACCGTATCGAGTTGCAAACGCGAATCAAGAACAAACAAAGTGAATCTCCTCCAAGCGGATACAGCGGTTACAACGTAAAAAAAAGCCGTCATCAGAATACGCTGCACGATCCCGGTAACACAGCGCTACTTTTCGCACCAAAATGACGCCTCCTGCACACGGCCTGACACAAAGGAAGGCCACAATTGACTCTGGATTAACAAATCGCGGTAACACATTGACTTTGATAGCAAGCTAGCGGGTTTGCCACGTGGGTTTACACAGGCACACCATCAGACAGCCCACACCCCGTGTTTTCAGGACTCCGGCGGGGGTCGCCCGCGGCAAATGTGAAAATTTCATCAACCAGGGGCAAATATGAGCACGCTTGTTGCATTGCTCTGACGCCAAGTCGGCATGACTACTGCAATACCCGGGTTACCAAGGCTCTGTGTGAAAAGCTGCGGATTACGACCTGAAAATGCCCGACAGCGACGTGGAAAAAAAGTTCCGTAAAGAGTGCTTATTGCCATATCGCCAACGTCAGTCAGCGTGCTATATCTTTTCGCCGACATAACAAGAAAGAGCTGCGCCCGATAACTAGAACACCTGGATGCAGCGGTACTCTTCCTAAAAAAACCAAAGGAGCAAATCACGATGCGCGTGATGAAGTGGAGCATGATCGCCCTGGCCGTTTCGGCGGGGTCCTCGCAGATGGCACTGGCCTCTTCGCAGGATGAGTCCAAAGGTTTTGTTGAAGACAGCAAGCTGAGCGTCAAAACTCGCATGCTGTATTTCAGCCGTGATTTCCGCAACAACCAGGGCGGCCAAAGCCGCCGCGAAGAAACCGGCCTCGGTTTCGTCGGCACCTACGAGTCGGGCTTCACCCAGGGCACCGTAGGTGTAGGCCTGGACGCCATCGGCATGCTGGGCCTGAAACTGGACAGCGGCAAAGGCCGCGCCGGCACCGGCCTGTTCCCGACGGGCTCCGACGGCCGCTCGCAGGATGACTACTCCAAAGGCGGCGGCGCGGTGAAATTCCGCATTTCCGACACCGTGCTGAAAGTCGGTGACCAGTTCACCGCGCTGCCCGTCTTCGCAACCGATGACAGCCGCCTGCTGCCTGAAATCGCCCAAGGTGCATTGCTCACCAGCAACGACATCAAAGGCCTGACCCTGCACGCCGGCCGCTTCACCAGCCTGACCGGCCAGGAGCAGACCAACCGTGACAGCCTGCGCCTGAAGGAAGCCGATGTATTCGGTGGTACCTACGCCTTCACCGACAGCCTGTCCACCAGCCTGTACTACTCCAAGGTCGAAGACTACTGGCGCAAATACTACGCCAACGTCAACTGGGCGCTGCCGCTGTCCGACAAGCAAGGCCTGGTGTTCGACTTCAACTTCTACGACACCAAGAGCGATGGCCAAGGCCTGCAGCGCGCCGAGAAAGACGGCGTGACCAAGCTCGACAACCGTGCCTTCAGCCTGTCCGGTGCGTACAACATCGGCGCGCACACCTTCACCCTGGCCTACCAGAAAGTGACCGGTGACGGCGACTATGGCTACGGCGTAGACGGCGGTGGCACCGTGTTCCTGGCCAACTCCGTGGCGCGTTCCGACTTCAACGCCGAAGGCGAGAAGTCCTGGCAGGCCCGCTACGACCTGAACTTTGCCGAGTACGGCATCCCAGGCCTGAGCTTCATGACTCGCTACGTGCGCGGTACCGGTGCAGACACCGGCACCACCAGCAATGGCAAGGAATGGGAACGCGACATCGACATCAAGTACGTGCTGCAGGAAGGCCCGGCCAAGGACCTCAGCTTCCGCGTACGTCAGGCCACCTACCGTTCTTCCGATGGCGTCTACTACGGCTCCCCATCGCTGGACGAACTGCGCCTGATCGTGGAGTACCCGCTGAGCATCCTGTAAGCCTGGCTTGCAGTGCCCCGCACTTGAAAAGCCCGGCGATCACGCCGGGCTTTTTCTTTGGCTGACAACAGCGGCGCCCTGGGGCATCCTGTACGCCTTCGTTTCACCCCCGTACAATGCGGGGCTATTTCAACGTATTAGACACGGCTAACCATGCGCACCAGTCAATATTTGCTCGCCACCCAGAAAGAAACCCCTGCCGACGCAGTGGTCATCAGCCACCAGCTCATGCTGCGTGCCGGCATGATCCGCAAACTGGCCTCCGGCCTGTACACCTGGCTGCCGATGGGCCTGCGGGTCATGCGCAAGGTCGAGAACGTGGTGCGCGAGGAAATGAACGCAGCCGGCGCTCTGGAAGTGCTGATGCCCAGCATCCAGCCCGCCGAACTGTGGCAGGAATCCGGCCGCTGGGAGCAGTACGGCCCCGAGCTGCTGCGGGTCAAGGACCGTCACCAGCGCGAGTTCTGCGTGGGCCCTACCCACGAAGAGGTCATCACCGACCTGGCCCGCAATGAGCTGTCCAGCTATAAACAGCTGCCGCTGAACATGTACCAGATCCAGACCAAGTTCCGTGACGAGATCCGCCCGCGCTTCGGCCTGATGCGCGGCCGCGAGTTCATCATGAAGGACGCCTACTCGTTCCATGCCGACCAGGGCTCCCTGCAGGAGACCTACGACCGCATGCACCAGGCGTACACCAATGTGTTCACCCGCCTGGGCCTGGATTTCCGCCCTGTGCAGGCCGACACCGGCTCCATCGGCGGCAGCTACTCGCACGAATTCCACGTGCTGGCCGAGTCGGGTGAAGACGATGTGATCTTCAGCGACAGCTCCGACTACGCCGCCAACATCGAGAAGGCCGAGGCCATGCCGCGGGAAACCGTGCGCCCTGCCCCTACCGAAGAGCTGCGCCTGGTCGATACGCCCAATGCCAAGACCATTGCCCAGCTGGTTGAGAACTTCGGCCTGCCGATCGAGAAAACCGTCAAGACCTTGATCGTACGTGGCTCCGAAGAGGGCAAGCTGGTCGCCCTGGTCGTGCGTGGTGACCACGAGCTCAACGAAATCAAGGCCGCCAAGCTGGAGCAGGTGGCCGACCCGCTGGTCATGGCAACCGATGCCGACCTGCGTGACGCCATTGGCGCCGGCGCCGGCTCGCTCGGCCCGATGAACTTGCCGCTGGAGTGCGTGATCGACCGCTCGGTGGCCCTGATGAGCGACTTCGGCATCGGCGCCAACATCGACGACAAGCACTACTTCGGCGTGAACTGGGAACGCGACCTGCCAGTACCTCAGGTGGCCGACCTGCGCAACGTGGTCGAAGGCGACCCAAGCCCGGACGGCCAAGGCACGCTGGTGATCAAGCGCGGTATCGAGGTGGGCCATATCTTCCAGCTGGGCACCAAGTACAGCGAGGCGCTCAAGTGCCAGGTACTGGGTGAAAACGGCAAGCCAGTGGTGCTGTCCATGGGCTGCTACGGCATTGGTGTATCCCGTGTGGTGGCCGCTGCCATCGAGCAGAACCACGACGACAAGGGCATTATCTGGAACGATGCACTGGCGCCCTTCCAGATCGCCCTGGTACCACTGCGCTATGAGACCGAGGTTGTTCGCGAGGCGACCGACAAGCTGTATGCCGAGCTGACCGCTGCCGGTTACGAAGTGCTGCTGGACGACCGGGACAAGAAGACCAGCCCCGGTATCAAGTTCGCCGACATGGAACTGATCGGTATTCCGCACCGCATCGTGGTCAGTGACCGTGGCCTGGCTGATGGCAACCTGGAATACAAGCACCGGACCGAGCAGGATGCCCAGGCGTTGCCGCTCAACGAGGTGCTGACCTTCCTGCAGACCCGCGTTCGCCGCTGATAACCAATGCCCGAGTGATCATGTCAAAGCGAAGTACCTTCAACCTGACGGGCGCCGCACTCTGCGGCGCCCTGCTCGTCAGCGGCTGCGCCAACCAGATGCCCCAGCGTAGCGACCATGAGGAGCGCGTGGAGCGCAAGCTGCTCGAGCACACTTTGCAAATCGATGTTGGCGAGCCAGACGTCATGGAGCTGCCGCAGCGACGTGTGCGCGTGCACGAGCAGAAGCGTTTTGAAGTCACCGAATACGAAGTGACCCGTCACTACGACCGCTATACGCCCTACCAGCCATGGCGGGAAATCTACGAAATCCCGCTTGGCGCTGTTGCGGTGGTGGCAGGCGTTGGGGCAAACGTGGTCAACGTCTTCGCCTTGGGCAACCTGCCGCAAAGTGTCACCCATGACTGGCTGAGCTACGGCGTGGATGGCCTCAACCCGTTCATGAACGTGGCGTCCAATGGCCGCGCCCAGCAGAACCTCGCGGGTATCAGCGAAGTGCAGAAAGCCAAGCGCGAAGAGGCCACGAGCATGCCGTGGAGCGAGCGCCTGGTCGAGGTGAAAGCGGGCAAGATGACCCACGAACTCACTACCGACCGCAATGGCATGTTGCGCTTGAACCTGCTGGACACTCCGTTCTCCGAACAGAACCTCAACCACGTTGGCACACTGCATCTACAGGTCGTGGATGAAGACAACGCGGTACGCGGTGATGCCAGCCTATTGGTCAGCGCCACGCTGCGCAACAAGTTGCGCGAAGCCCACGAGCTGATTTTCGACGACCTCGAAGACGACGATGTCGGGCAATGGGTGCACCGGGTCAAACGCCTTTCAGAGCTGGGCCTGGAAGAGGAAGCCAGCGAAATGGAGCAAAGCCTGATCGAGCTGACGCGCAACGACCCGGAGCTGCAACAGGAGTTTCTCAAGTCGTTGACCAAGGCAACCGGCCGGCTGGTGGCCGACCCAGGCGCGCACTGATCCATTGATCCACTGGCAAAATGCGCCTTCTTTATAGAGAGCGGGCGCACCGTCGCCAGGTAGGCTACTGCGGTGGGAACAACTCCATCTGTTCATGCGCCCCGCGCAGGTCACGCAACCTCACCCCTACCCCCAGCAAACGCACCGGTTTGCCACCCCTGGCGAACGCCTGCCCCAATAACTGCCGATAACTGTCCAGGTCCCTGCCCGCCCCAGCCTGCTCCAGCGTGGTCTGGGTGAAGTCGTGGAACTTGACCTTGACGAAGGGTTTGTCCGGTCGGTAGCTGGCGTCCATTCGTTCGATGCGGGTATTCAGGCTTTCCAGCAGCTCCGGCAAGCGCGCCAGGCAACTGGCCAGGTCCGGCAGGTCGGTGTCGTAGGTGTTTTCCACGCTGACCGATTGGCGACGGCTGTCGTTATGAACAACCCGCTCGTCAATGCCTCGCGCCAACCCCCACAAGCGCTCGCCGAAACTGCCGAATTCGCGCACCAGCGCCAGGCGCGACCAGTCTCGCAGTTGCAGGCAGGTTTCGATGCCAAGGCGCGTCAGCTTCTCTGCGGTCACCTTGCCCACCCCATGCAGCCTGGCAACCGGCAATGCGGCGACAAACGCCTCGACCTCGTCGGGCGTTATCACGAACAACCCATTGGGCTTACGCCAGTCACTGGCGATCTTGGCCAGGAACTTGTTGGGCGCCACACCTGCAGAAACCGTGATATGCAGCGTGCGGGCAACACGCCGGCGAATGTCTTCAGCGATGCGCGTGGCGCTGCCGGCGTACCACTGGCTGTCACTGACGTCCAGATAGGCTTCATCAAGGGACAACGGCTCGATCAGGTCGGTGTACTCGCGGAAAATACTGTGGATTTCACGGGAAGCTTCGCGGTAGGCCTCGAAACGCGGCTTCACGATCAACAGGTCCGGGCACAGCTTGAGGGCATGGCGGGAAGACATGGCCGAGCGCACACCATAGGCCCGCGCCTCATAATTGCAGGTGGCGATGACCCCACGCCGCTCGGCGGAGCCACCCACTGCCATCGGCCGACCGGCCAGGCGCGGGTCGTCGCGCATCTCGATTGCTGCGTAGAAGCAGTCGCAGTCGACGTGGATGATCTTGCGCAAAGACATGGATGACCGTGAGCACTGTAAATTCATACAGATAGTAGCGCATGAGGCCTGGAGTGAAACAGCCTGTGCCCAAGGTTGCCCGATTACCGGCCTGAAAACCCCGCCACGCCTGGGGCGCTCCCCTTTCACGGCTGCTAAGAGTTTGAACGGGAAAGGTTTTTTTAGAATAAAGCTTGACACCTCCAGGGAAATCCGTAGAATTCGATCTCACAGGCGCGGGATGGAGCAGCCTGGTAGCTCGTCGGGCTCATAACCCGAAGGTCGTCGGTTCAAATCCGGCTCCCGCAACCAGATTCGAGAGAAGGCCACTGTTAACGCAGTGGCCTTTTTCTTTGGCCCTAAGAAAGTGCGGCTAAAAAAATCAAAAGAATCAACAAGTAGCGCTTGACACCCTCCATGGAAACTGTAGAATTCGCCCCACTGACGCGGGATGGAGCAGCCTGGTAGCTCGTCGGGCTCATAACCCGAAGGTCGTCGGTTCAAATCCGGCTCCCGCAACCATATCGTCAGAACAAACCCCGCCTGTTTAGCGACAGGCGGGGTTTGTTGCTTTAGCCCCCCGTACACCCCGCCCGCCTTGTTTTGCTGCGGCCTGCCCAACCACAGGCTTGGCCCGCCGCCCTGAGAATGAACTATCTTTAACGCTGCCTGGCTGTTAAGCGCCTTGGGCAGGAGTAATATTGGATACGTTTTCCCAAAGGGACTTTCACTTGGCCGCACCTCTTCTTCACCTCGCGCCTGATGCACGAGGTAACCCATGACTTCGCACAACCCCGAACCCGCAGGGCCACTGGCAACCGCACTGCCAACTGCAGCGCAGCGCCTGCCTTTGCTCGAACGCATCAGCCGTTACCGCCAGCCCATTGGCCTGGCGGTTACCCTGCTGTTGTTCACCATGGCGCTGATCGCCTGCCGCCACCTGTTGAGCGAGCTGGACATCTATGCCCTGCACGACGCCATGCTCAGTGTACCGGTGCACGCGTTACTGGGGGCCTTGCTGGCGACCGTGGTCGGCTTTGTGATCCTGCTGGGTTACGAGTGGTCGGCCAGCCGTTACGCCGGGGTGAAATTGCCGGCAAGCAGCCTGGTGCTGGGCGGCTTCAGCGCCTTCGCGATTGGTAATGCCATTGGCCTCTCGATGCTCTCGGGCGGTTCGGTGCGTTATCGCCTCTATGCCCGCCAGGGGCTCGGTGCGGGTGAAGTGGCGCGCATGACGGTATTCGCCAGCCTTTCACTGGGCTGCGCACTGCCACCGCTGGCAGCCCTGGCCACCTTGAGCAACCTGCCAGCGGCCTCCACTGCCCTGCGTTTGTCGCCCACCCTGCTGGCGGGTGTCGCCATCGCGGTGCTGGTGGCCAGCGCACTGCTGGTGGCCGGCTTGTACCGCAGGCGCCTGGCGGAGCAACCACTGGCAGACAACTTGCTGGTGCAACTGGGCCGCCGCACCCTGCGCCTGCCGGGTGCCCGCCTGGCAGGCCTGCAGTTGCTGATCACTGCGCTGGATGTCGCCGCTGCGGCTACTGTGCTGTACCTGCTGCTGCCAGAGGCACCACCCTTCGGCGCGTTCGTCCTGGTCTACCTGCTAGCCCTGGCAGCCGGCGTGCTCAGCCACGTACCGGGAGGTGTCGGGGTATTCGAAGCGATCCTGCTGGCCGCCTTTGCCAACCAGCTGGGTGCCGCTCCGCTGGCCGCCGCCTTGCTGCTGTATCGGCTGATCTATGTGGTGCTGCCGTTGCTGGTGGCGTGCGTTCTGCTGCTGGCCAATGAAGCCAAGCGCCTGCTGTTCGCCCAGCAGGCAATGAAGGCTGCATCGGGTTTGGCTGCGCCGATCCTGGCGATCATGGTGTTCATCTCCGGCGTGGTGTTGCTGTTCTCCGGCGCTACACCCGAGATTGACTCGCGCCTTGAGCACATGGGTTTCCTGATCCCTCACCGGATGATCGACGCATCGCACTTTGGCGCCAGCCTGATTGGCGTACTGTGCCTGCTGCTGGCCCAGGGCCTGCGCCGGCGCCTGTCCGCTGCCTGGCTGCTGACCACGGTATTGCTGCTGGTGGGCTCGTTGCTGTCGCTGCTCAAGGGCTTCGACTGGGAAGAAGCGTCCCTGCTCACATTCACCGCCGCCCTGCTCGCCTTGTTCCGCCGCTCGTTCTACCGCCCAAGCCGCCTGCTGGAACTGCCGTTCTCGCCGGTGTATCTGGTCGCCAGTGCCTGCGCGGTCGGTGCTTCGGTATGGCTGCTGCTGTTCGCTTACCAGGACGTGCCATACAGCCACCAACTGTGGTGGCAGTTCACGTTGGACGCCGATGCCCCACGCGGCCTGCGTGCGGCCATGGGCAGTGCCTTGCTGCTGGCGGCGTTGGCGCTGACCTGGCTGCTGCGTACGGCGCCACCGGTCATTCATCAGCCCGATGAAGCGGAGCTGCAGCGCGCCAACCGCATACTGCTGGCGTCGGACCAACCCGACGGGGGCCTGGCCCTGACCGGCGACAAGGCCCTGCTGTTCCACCCCCGCGACAACGCGTTTCTGATGTACGCACGCCGTGGTCGCAGCCTGGTGGCGCTGTACGACCCCATTGGCCCTGCCCAGGAACGTGCCGAAATGATCTGGCAGTTCCGTGACCTGTGCGACCTGCACCACGCCCGGCCGGTGTTCTACCAGGTGCGCGCCGAAAACCTGCCGTTCTACATGGACATCGGCCTGACCGCGTTGAAGCTGGGCGAGGAAGCCCGGGTCGACCTGCGCCGCTTTGATCTGGAAGCCAAAGGCAAGGAGATGAAGGACCTGCGCTACACCTGGAACCGTGGCGGTCGCGATGGCCTGACCCTGGAAATTCACGAGCACGGCCAAGCCCCGCTGGCCGAGCTGAAAGAGATTTCGGATGCCTGGCTGACCGGCAAGAACGTGCGCGAGAAAGGGTTTTCGCTGGGGCGCTTCAGCCCGGAATACCTGCAGCACTTCCGCATCGCCCTGATTCGCTTCCAGGGCCGGCCGGTGGCGTTTGCCAACCTGCTGGAAACCCACAGCAACGAACTGGCAAGCCTGGACCTGATGCGCGCTCACCCAGAGGCGCCGAAGCTGACCATGGAATTCATGATGATCGGCCTGATCCTGCATTACAAAAGCCATGACTACGGCCGCTTCAGCCTTGGCATGGTGCCGCTTTCCGGCCTGCAGCCGCGCCGTGGCGCACCCCTTACCCAGCGCCTGGGTTCGATGGTGTTCCGCCGTGGCGAGCAGCTTTACAACTTCCAGGGGCTGCGCCGTTTCAAGGACAAGTTCCAACCGGACTGGGAACCCCGTTACATGGCTGTGCCAGCCGGGCTCGACCCGCTGGTGGCACTGGCCGACACTGCTGCCCTGATTGCCGGCGGCTTGACTGGATTGGTGAAACGCTGATGACCCGACGCTTTTGGCTGTACCTGCTGGTTCCCTTGCTGCTGGCCGCCCTTGGCGGCGGGTTGGCGTTCTGGCTATGGACGCGGCCGGCACCTGAAGCCCGCCTTGAACAACTGACCATTGATGGCACCAGCATCACCCGTGTTACCCCCGGGGTGCGCGCCACCGCCAGGGTCGCCATCGGTGTGCCTGAAGACCAGGCCCTGACCCACAAGCAACTGCTGGACCTGGCCCAGGCCGCAGACGCGCAACTGGTGCAGGTGACCTTGCCCGCCGCCGATTGCAGCAAGCAGCAGCAAGCGATGGACCAGGCGCTGGCCCAGTTGCCGCAGCCACCTACGTTGGTGGCAGGTATCGGGCCAGGTGCCGCACAGGCCTGGCGCTGGCTGGCGAGCCAAGGCAACGACAAGGCCCGGGCTATTTCCGTTGGTTTCACGCTGGAGCAACCCGGGTGCCAGGCCCCGCTGCCTAAATCCGCCCCCCACGGCCACTGGAACGTGGCCTGGAACGACAACCCCGATGATGCCAGCGCCGCCTTCGTCCGCGACCAGGCCAACGCCGAAACCAGCATCAGCGACTACGACATTCATTTGCCACAAGTGCTCAAGGCGCAGCTGACCCAGGCGCTGGTTGGCCAGGACGGCAATGCCCTGGCCATACCGGTGGTCGAAGTACCTGCCGGGCAGACGACCGACACCGTGACCCTGTTCCTTTCCGGTGACGGCGGCTGGCGCGACCTTGACCGTGATGTGGCCGGGGAAATGGCCAAGCTGGGTTACCCGGTGGTGGGCATCGACACCCTGCGCTACTACTGGCAGCACAAGACGCCGGAACAGAGCGCAGCCGACCTGTCCGAGCTGATGCATCACTACCGCCAGAAGTGGGGCACCAAGCGCTTCGTGCTGACCGGTTATTCATTTGGTGCAGACGTACTGCCGGCCATCTATAACCGCCTGCCGGCCGAGGACCAGCAACGCGTCGATGCCGTTGTGCTGCTGGCCTTCGCTCGCAGTGGCAGCTTTGAGATCGAAGTTGAAGGCTGGCTGGGCAAGGAAGGCCAGGAAGCACCTACAGGCCCGGAAATGGCAAAACTGCCAGCGGCCAAGGTGGTGTGCGTGTACGGGGTGGAAGAAACCGATGAAAGCGGTTGTACCGACAAGACGGCCGTGGGCGAGCGTTTGAAGCTGCCGGGCGGCCATCACTTTGACGAAAACTACCCGGCACTGGCCAAGCGCCTGATCGACGAGATCGAGACGCGCCAAGGCAAGTCGAGTGTGGCGGAGCAGAACTGACGGGGGCGAGCGCCGCCTGCGGCGCATCGCCATGCTCATAGAGCCGCAAGTATCCAGTTGACCTGGCAGGCACCTGTGGGAGCGGGTTCACCCGCGAAGCAGGCAGCGCGGTGCATGGCACCGGCTTCGCCGGTGTTCGCGGGTAAACCCGCTCCCACAGTGATTGCGCCAGCTTTGAGATCTTGTGGAAGACAGTTGCTCCCACAGGACTGGACTGCGCAACACCGCAACCTAGAGGGCTGGTTCATCTGCTGTGGCAAGGGGCATTCTGCACCCCCTGCCTGGTCACTCAGATCTCTACCTGCGTTCCTAACTCGATCACCCGGTTAAGCGGCAGGTTGAAGAACCTGAGGTTGCCGTTGGCGTTCTTCAGCAGGAACGCGAACAGGTTGCCACGCCAGCGCGACATGCCCTCCAGCCTGGAGGCGATGACTGTCTCGCGGCTTAGGAAATACGTGGTGCGCATGGGCGTGAAGTCCAGGTCGTCCAGGTGGCACAGTTTCAACGCTGCCGGCACGTCAGGCTCGTCCATGAAGCCAAAGTGCAGCACCACCCTGAAGAAACCGTCGCCGTAAGCCTCCACTTCGAAACGCTCCTGCTCCGGCACCCGTGGCCGGTCCTCGCTGAGTACGGTCAGCAGCACCACCTGGCTGTGCAGCACCTGGTTGTGCAGCATGTTGTGCAACAGCGCATGAGGCACCGCGTCGGACCGGGCCGTGAGGAACACCGCAGTACCCTCTACCCGGTGTGGCGGTTGGATGCGGATGCTGCTGATGAACAGCGGCAGCGGCAGCGCGCCTTCGTCTATGCGCTCCACCAGGATCTGCTTGCCGCGCTTCCAGGTACTCATCAGCAGGAACAGCACGCCACCGGCCAATACCGGGAAGGCGCCGCCCTGTACGATCTTCGGCACGTTGGCAGCAAAGAACAGCCCGTCGACCATCAGGAACCCCACCAGGATCGGCACGGCCAGCATTGGCGGCCACTTCCACAGCAACAGCATCACCGCAGACACCAGGATGGTGGTCATCAGCATGGTCCCGGTCACAGCCACCCCGTAAGCCGCCGCCAGTGCCCCTGATGACTCGAAGCCGATCACCAGCAGCACCACCCCTACCATCAACGTCCAGTTGACGGCGGCAATGTAGATCTGCCCCTGCTCGTCACTGGAGGTGTGCTGAATGTGCATGCGCGGGATGTAACCCAGCTGGATGGCCTGGCGGGTGAGGGAGAACGCCCCCGAGATCACCGCCTGGGAGGCGATGACGGTGGCCAGCGTCGACAGGCCGACCAGCGGCAGCAGGGCCCAGCCCGGCGCCAGCAGGTAGAACGGGTTACGCGCTGCCTCCGGGTTCTGCAGCAGCATCGCACCCTGGCCGAAATAATTGAGCACCAGCGCAGGCAGCACCAAGGCGAACCAGGCCCGGGCGATGGGCTTGCGACCGAAGTGGCCCATGTCGGCATACAGCGCCTCGGCACCGGTCAGGGCCAGCACCACCGCCCCCAGAATGGCCACGCCCATGCCTGGGTGGACGACGAAGAAGTTCACCGCCCAGCCCGGGTTGAAGGCCTTGAGCACTTCGGGTGTTTGCAGAATGCCGTGCACGCCAAGGGCTGCCAGCACCAGGAACCAGGTGACCATGACCGGGCCGAAGAGCTTGCCGATTTTCTCGGTACCGTGTTTTTGCACCAGAAACAGCGCCACCAGTACCACCAGCGAAATGGGCACCACCCAGTGGTCGATGCCATCGAACGCCAGGCCCATGCCCTCTACCGCAGACAGCACCGACACGGCCGGGGTGATCATGCTGTCGCCGTAGAACAGCGACGCGCCGATCAGCCCGCATATCACCATCAGCGTGCGCAACCGTGGGTAGGCCGCCGTGGCCCGCCGCGCCAGTGCAGTCAGCGCCATGGTGCCGCCCTCGCCCTGGTTGTCTGCGCGCAGGATGAACATCACGTACTTGAACGACACCACCCATAACAGCGACCAGAGGATCAACGACAGGATCCCCAACACACCTTCATGGTTGACCGGCACCCCATAGCCGCCGGTAAAGACTTCCTTGAGGGTATACAACGGGCTGGTGCCGATATCGCCATAAACCACCCCGACCGCCGCCACCAGCAGGCCCAGCGACCGTGTCGCGCCCTGCTTACCTGCGTGCCCGCCCTCGGCGTGACTGCTTGCCTGAACCATCGACCACTCCCGCAGACGGCCTTCAAGGCCCTTGTTGTTCACTTCCACGCAGGCCACACGCAGCGGCCTGACGCAACGGCGCGAAGCATAGCGCAGCGTTCGTCGTATTTCTGCTGGTCAAGCGACCTTGTGCTCGCTAGAATTGCGCACTTTTTGATCAGAGGCGCCGAAAGCGCCCGTCAAGCTCGCCCCCGATTCCGGCCGGGCGACCTGCATTCAATACCGAGGTTAGTCATGTCCACCACGCCCGCCACCCCCAAGGTAGGTTTCGTAAGCCTGGGTTGCCCCAAAGCCCTGGTCGATTCCGAGCGCATCCTGACGCAGCTGCGCATGGAAGGCTACGAAGTCGTGCCCACTTATGAAGATGCCGACGTGGTGGTGGTCAACACCTGCGGCTTCATCGACAGCGCCAAGGCCGAGTCGCTGGAAGTGATTGGCGAAGCGATCAAGGAAAACGGCAAGGTCATCGTCACCGGCTGCATGGGTGTCGAGGAAGGCAGTATCCGTGACGTGCACCCCAGCGTGCTATCGGTGACCGGCCCGCAGCAGTACGAGCAGGTAGTCAATGCCGTGCACGAAGTGGTACCGCCGCGCCAGGATCACAACCCGCTGATCGACCTGGTGCCGCCACAGGGCGTGAAGCTCACCCCGCGCCATTACGCTTACCTCAAGATTTCCGAGGGCTGCAACCACAGCTGCAGCTTCTGCATCATCCCGTCCATGCGCGGCAAGCTGGTCAGCCGCCCGGTGGGTGAGGTGCTGAGCGAGGCCGAGCGGCTGGTAAAGGCCGGTGTGAAGGAGATCCTGGTGATTTCCCAGGACACCAGCGCCTACGGCGTAGACGTCAAGTACAAGACCGACTTCTGGAACGGCCGCCCGGTCAAGACCCGCATGCTCGAACTGTGCGAGGCACTGAGCAGCCTGGGTGCCTGGGTTCGCCTGCATTACGTGTACCCGTACCCGAACGTTGACGATGTGATCCCGCTGATGGCGGCCGGCAAGATCCTGCCGTACCTGGACATCCCGTTCCAGCATGCCAGCCCCAAGGTGCTCAAGGCGATGAAGCGCCCGGCCTTCGAGGACCGCACCCTCGCCCGGATCAAGCAATGGCGCGAGCAGTGCCCGGAGCTGGTAATCCGTTCCACCTTCATCGTCGGTTTCCCGGGCGAAACCGAAGAAGACTTCCAGTACCTGCTGGATTGGTTGACCGAAGCCCAGCTCGACCGCGTGGGCTGCTTCCAGTATTCGCCGGTGGAAGGCGCGCCTGCCAACGACCTGGGCCTTGCCGAGGTGCCGGATGACATCAAGCAGGACCGTTGGGACCGCTTCATGGCTCACCAGCAAGCCATCAGTACCGCCCGCCTGCAACTGCGTATCGGCAAGGAAATCGACGTGCTGATCGATGAAGTGGAAGAGCAGGGTTCGGTTGGCCGCAGCTTCTTCGATGCACCTGAAATCGACGGCAGCGTGTTCATCGATGGCGACCATGGCTTCAAGCCGGGCGACAAGGTGCGCTGCCGGGTGGTAGATGCCGACGAGTACGACATGTGGGCCGAGCCGATCTGACCATGAGCCAGCTCCCAACCCTCGAGACGCCACATCTCAGCGATTACCCGGAGCTGGTGCAGGTTTGGGAAGATGCGGTGCGCGCAACTCACGACTTCCTGCCCGAGGGCTACATCCTGCTGCTGCGCGACAAGATCTTGCGCCAGTACCTGGACGCCGTGATGCTGGTGTGCTGCCGGGCGCCAAACGGCAGTATCCAGGGTTTTATCGGGGTGGCCCAAGGCCGCGTGGACATGCTGTTCGTGGCCCCTGCCTGGCATGGTCACGGGGTGGGCAAGCGGTTGCTGCGTCACGCCGTCAGCGTGCTGAATGCCCAGACGCTGGACGTCAACGAGCAGAACCCCAAGGCTTTGGGCTTCTACCTGCACGAAGGGTTCGAAGTGACCGGCCGCTCGCCAACCGATGGCCTGGGCCAGCCCTACCCGTTGCTGCATATGCGTTTGCGCAAAACGGTGTGATTGCCACAGATTCCCGCCCCTCAACCGCGCGGGAAGGTACAATGCAGGCTCTTTTTGCCTTTGCGAACCGCCGTCATGTCCGAACCCACCCGCCTGTCCAAACGCCTTGTCGAGCAGCTTGGCTGTTCTCGTCGCGAGGCCGAGCTGTATATAGAGGGGGGCTGGGTGACGGTCGACGGTGTGGTGGTCGAGCAACCGCAGTTCAAGGTTGAACAGCAAAGCGTCGCCCTCCTGCCTGGCGCCCGCGCCGAAACACTGGAGCCGGTTACCCTGCTGCTGAACCAGCCTGCCGGCCAGGATACCGAGAGCGCCCGCGCAAGCATGGGCATGGGCAGCCTGAGCGAGGCCCACCGTGAAGGCGTGCGCGCCCTGCACGGCCACTTTGCCCGCCAGGCCTGTGTAGCGCCGCTTGAACCCGGTGCCAGCGGCTTGCAGGTGTTCACTCAGGATTGGCGGGTGACCCGCAAGATCAATGCCGACCTGCGCCGTCTGGAGCAGGAATTCGTCGTCCAGGTGCGCGGCGAAGCCAGCCCGCAGGCATTGGAACGCCTGGCGCGGGGCGTCATGCGTAATGACCGTGAATTGCCCAAGGCCAAGGCCAGCTGGCAGAACGAAACCCATCTGCGCCTGGTGCTGAAAAACCCTCAACCTGGGCAAATCTCCGAGCTGTGCGCCTATCTGCGCCTTGAGCTGCTGGGCATGCGCCGCATCCGCCTGGGGGGTGTGTCCATGGGCAAGCTGCCGCTTGGCCAATGGCGCTACGTGGCGGCAACCGAACGCTTCTAAGCAACACGCCGCGCTGGTGCGCGGCACCTGAACAGGATTCTGCAGCAATGAACCACAACGACGTCCTGCGCAGCCTGCGCTACATGCTCAAGGTGAACGACGCCAAGATGGCCGAAATCGTCGGGCTATCCGGCCTCGACGTGCATCCCCTGGTGCTGGCGACCTACGTGAAAAAAGAGGAAGAAGAAGGCTTCGTGCGTTGCCCTGAACGGGTAATGGCGCACTTTCTCGACGGCCTGGTCATCTACCGCCGCGGTAAGGATGACAGCCGGCCAGCGCAGCCGATCGAGCTGCCGGTTACCAACAACCTCATCCTCAAGAAACTGCGAGTAGCCTTCGAGCTGAAGGAAGACGACCTGCACGCGATCCTCAAGTCAGTAGACTTCCCCGTCAGCAAACCCGAGCTGAGCGCGCTGTTCCGCAAGGTTGGCCACGAGAACTACCGTGCCTGCGGCGACCAGCTGCTGCGCAACTTCCTCAAGGGCCTTACCCAGCGCGTGCGCGGCTGAATGACCATGCAGCATACGGTAAGCCCGGTCGGCATCGTGCGCTCCTGCTTCAAGGAAAAGTTCGCCATACCGCGCCAGCCGCAGTTGGCACCGGCTGCACGGGGGGTGCTGGAGCTGCTGCCGCCGTTCGATCAGGGTGAGGCTGTAGACGGCCTGGAACAGGTCAGCCACGTCTGGTTGCTGTTTCTGTTCCACCAGGCCCTTGAAGAAAAGCCGCGGCTGAAAGTGCGGCCCCCGCGCCTGGGCGGCAACACGAGCATGGGGGTGTTTGCCACCCGTGCCACCCACCGGCCCAACGGTATCGGCCAGTCGGTGGTCCGCCTCGAGGGTGTCGAGCCGGGGCGTTTGCTGCTTTCGGGCATCGACCTGCTCGATGGTACCCCGGTGCTGGACATAAAACCCTATGTGCCCTACGCCGACACCATTGCCGATGCCCGCAACCAGATGGCCAGCCAGCCACCTGTAGCGATAGCCGTGCAGTGGGGCGACGCTGCCCTGGCGCAGGCTCGCGAGCATACCCTGCGCCTGGGGCAACCCGTGGTAGACCTCATTGAGCAATGCCTGGCCCAAGACCCACGGCCTGCCTACCAGGTGCCAACGCCGGAGCGGGTATACGGGGTGAAGTTCTGGGACGTGCAGGTGCGCTGGCATTACCCGCAAGCGCAGGTTATTCGGGTGCTGGAGGTGGTGCCGGCCTGATTCGGGCCAACCTGCAAGCGCACACCGAGGGTAAATAAGCAGGCATGAAAAAGGCGACCTCACGGTCGCCTTTTTCGTTTCGCTATCCCGAGATCAGCGAGCAGGGCCTTCAGCGACACCCAGGTCGTCGGTAGGACGGGTATCGATCAGCGGGCCGCCGCCGGAGGCCAGCTCCGAAGCCAGCTTGTCGTTGTCCATTTCCTTGACCCACTTGGCAACCACCACGGTGGCCACGGCGTTGCCGACCAGGTTGGTCAGTGCACGCGCTTCGGACATGAAGCGGTCGATGCCGAGGATCAGGGCCAGGCCGGCAACCGGCAGGTGGCCAACAGCGGACAGCGTAGCCGCCAGCACGATGAAGCCCGAACCGGTCACGCCAGCAGCACCCTTGGACGCGACCAGCAGCACCAGCAGCAGGGTGATCTGGTGGGTGATGTCCATCGGGGTGTCGGTGGCCTGGGCAATGAACACGGCCGCCATGGTCAGGTAGATCGAGGTGCCGTCCAGGTTGAACGAGTAGCCGGTAGGGATCACCAGGCCAACCACCGATTTCTTCGCACCCAGGCGCTCCATCTTGGCCAGCATGCGCGGCAGGGCCGATTCCGACGAGGAAGTACCCAGCACGATCAGCAGTTCTTCACGGATGTAGCGGATCAGCTTGAGGACGCTGAAACCATGGGCGCGGCAGATGCCGCCCAGTACCACCAGCACGAACAGCAGGCAGGTGACGTAGAAGCACGCCATCAGGTAGCCCAGTTGCACCAGCGAACCCACGCCGTACTGGCCGATGGTGAACGCCATGGCGCCCATGGCGCCGATCGGGGCCAGCTTCATGATCATGTTGATGATGTTGAACATGACATGGGCGAAGCGGTCGATCATGTCCAGCAGCGGCTTGCCGTAGCTGCCCAGGCGGTGCAGGGCGAAGCCGAACAGCACCGAGAACATCAGCACCTGCAGGATATCGCCGTTGGCGAAGGCGCCGACCACGGTGTTGGGAATGACGTTGAGCAGGAAGCCGACGGTGGTCTGCTGCGCGCCGGCGGCGGCATAGGCGGCCACACTGCTGGCGTTCAGGGTGCTGACGTCGATGTGCATGCCAGCGCCTGGCTTGACCACGTTGACGACGACGAGGCCGATGAGCAGGGCGACGGTAGAGACGATTTCGAAATACAGCAGCGCGTAGCCGCCGGTCTTGCCGACCGACTTCATGCTCTGCATGCCGGCGATGCCGCTGACCACGGTGCAGAAGATGATCGGGGCGATGACCATCTTGATCAGTTTGACGAAGCCATCACCCAGCGGTTTGAGGGCGACGCCTGTTTCTGGGTAGAAGTGGCCGAGCAGAATGCCGATGGTGATGGCGACCAACACCTGGACATACAGGGATTTGTACAGCGGCTGACGTGTCGTCATGGCTAAATTTCCTCGAGTGCGCCGGTTCACCCTTCCCAGGGTGGTGCGGCACCTGAATCGCTAACCCTCCTGCACATGGAGGGATTTGTCGTTGTGTTCGAGCTGCCTTGGCAGGCCTCTGCCGATATCGATAGCAAAGGTGGTGCCAAAATGCCCACGATAGGTGCAATAGCAGTATTTACGGGCATTTCGTGCCCAACGACGGGGCGACACTGCAGAGGATATGGCGGGTTTCCGCCCGCTGGCGGAATTTGTACACCGGCGATGGCGGAAATCCGCCTTGCGCCGGGTGGTAAAGCCCTATTCCAAATTGAAGGTGATTCTGAAGGCGGCGCCGCCCAGTACCGAATCACCCAGACTGAGCCGGGCGTCGTAGCTGTCGACGATGTCCTTGACCACTGCCAGGCCAATGCCCTGCCCCGGGTGCTGGCTGTCCAGCCGCTCCCCGCGCTCCAGAATGCGCTGGCGCTGATCGGCAGGCACACCGGGCCCGTCATCTTCGATGCACAGCGTAAGCTGGCCTGGCACCTTGGCCCAACTGACGTTCACCTGGCCCAGGCTGAGGCGATACGCGTTCTCCAGCAGGTTGCCCAGCAGTTCCAGCAGGGCCCCTTGCTCCATCGGCACACAGGCCTGTTCCGGCACGTCCAGCGTCACGTCCACGTTTTTGTCCCGGTAGACTTTGGCCAAGGTGCTGCACAGGCTGTCGAGCAGTGGCCGCAACACTACGCTGTGCCGCACCAGGCCACTTTTGCGCAGGCTGGCACGTTGCAACTGGTAGTCGATCTGCTGGCTCATGCGCTCGATCTGGCTCTGCAGGATGCGCGACTGCTCACGCTCGCCGCTGCGCTGCTGCAAGCTCTCGCCTACCCCTTGCAACACCGCAAGGGGTGTTTTCAGGCTATGAGCCAGGTCGTCCAGCGAGTGCCTGTAGCGTTGGCGCTGTTCACGCTCGCTGCGCAGCAGACGGTTCAATGAGCCGGTGAGGCGCAGCAGCTCCCTGGGGTGATCGCCGCTGAGGCCTTCCCGCGCGCCAGACTCCAGGTCGTCCAGTTCGTGGCTGAGGCGCCGCAACGAGCGCAGGCCCCAGGTCAGGCCGGCCCATAGCAGCACCAGCAGCGCCAGCAGGGCAGCGCCGAAACCGAGGTAGAGTTTTTCCCGCAGGCCATCAAGGGTGTGTTGATACTCACGCACCGGCTGCAGGGCAACGATGCTGTAGGCCGCGCTCTGGCCGCCCAGCAGTTTGACCTCGACGTCGTAGACAAAGAATTCCTCGCCAGAGGCCTGGCGGATACGGGCGAACTCGTTACCACGGCCATCGTAGCGGGGGGTGTAGTTGACGTTTTGCGCAGCCGTGGCGCGGGACTGCCAGACCAGCTTGCCCTGGCGGTCGAAGATATAACCCAGCAGCCCCGTGTACGGCAGGTTATAGCGTTCGTCGGGCAGCAGCTCTGGCATCTGCAGCTGGCCGTGCTCGATGCGGGCGGCAGAAATGAGGGTGGTGATGTCCGAGGCCAGGCGCTGTTCGATGGACTCCTCGAGCGCCAGGCTGAACGCCTTCTGCAAGGCCGGGAGCAGCGCCAGCATGAACAGCAGCGCCAGCAGTGTGGCGGCCAGCATCAGGCGTACCCGGAGGGAGCGGATCACCGGCAGCGCTCGGTGAACAGGTAGCCCAGCCCGCGTACGGTGTCGATGGGCTTGAAGCCCTGTTCGCCTTCGAGCTTGCGCCGCAGGCGGCCGATCAGCACTTCGATGACATTGGGGTCACGCTCCTCGTCACCTGGGTACAACTGCTCCATCAGGCGGTCCTTGGCCACCACTTGCTGGTGATGGCGCATGAGGTACTCGAGGATGCGGTATTCGTAGGCGGTCAACGCCAGCGGTTGCTCACCCAGGGCTGCCTGCTTGCGGTTGAGGTCCAACACCAGCGGCCCGGCAGCGATGGTCGACTGGGTGAACCCGCTGGAGCGGCGCAACAATGCATTCAGCCTGGCCTCCAGTTCCTCGAACTGGAACGGCTTGACCAGGTAGTCGTCGGCACCCGCGGCCAGGCCCTCCACCTTGTCCTGCCAATTGCCACGGGCGGTGAGGATGAGGATGGGGAAAACCTTGCCTTGGCCGCGCAAGCGCGAAATGAGCTCCAGCCCGCTGATACCGGGGAGCCCCAGGTCAATGATGGCTAGGTCAAAATGGTACTGCTCGGCCTGGTACAACGCCTCTTCGGCATTGGCAACCGCTTCGACCACGTGGCCGCTTTCGCCCAGGCGGGTGTTGAGGTGATGGCGAAGCAGCGCTTCGTCCTCGACCACCAGCAGTTTCATGTGCAGCTCCTTATGGCTTTGCCTGTACAGGCCCAATCGCTGAGGTGACAGCGATTGGGCCTGTACAGGATAACGCGGCTTGGGTCTCAGAACTTGTAGGAAGCCGCCAGATACGTTTGTGCGCTGCTGGTCAGGCGCAGCACACCGGACTTGGGTGCACCGTGGGCGCTGTACTCGGTGGATGCATTGCTGCGCAGGTAGCGGTAGCCCAGCTCGACCGAAGCCTTGTCGGTCAGCTCCTGGATCACGCCCGCCTGCAGGCCGTAGGCATAACCGTAGTCGCTGTCACGGCTGGCACCTGGCGAATTCTGGGTCAGCTTGGTGATGCCCACGCTGCCACCGCCAAACAGCTTGGTGGTATCGCCGATTGGCAGGAAGGCATCGTAACTGCCCAGCAGGTTCTGCTGGCGCAGCTTGAAGCCGCTGTGGTCACCGGAAACGGTGTCGTAGGTCATGTAGTAGCGGCCTTGGTCGTTGATCTGGCCCAAACGCACACCCCAGGTATCGTCCTTGCCGATGATGCCGTCGGCATTGAGGTTGTCGGTGTTGCGTTGCAGCAGGCCCGATTTGCGAACTTTGTCGCTGGTCTGGCCGTAGGTCAGGCTGGCGAAGGTGTCATCAGCGGCCTGGGCGCTGGTCATGCCAGCGGCGCAGACGGCCATGGCGGCAAGCAGGGAATTGAAGGTTTTCATGGCAAGTAGCTCCTGTTTGAGTGCGCTGCTTTGGTGTGGAAGCTAGAGTAAGCAAGGCACACTGAACCGCGACTGAACCCACGCTGAACCCTGGCTGAACGAACCGAATGCGAACAAGGAGTACTCCCCATGCGTGCCCTGCTGGCCCTGACCCTGATGTGCAGCGCCGCCCTCGCCCAAGCGGCGGTCCAAACCCGCGAAATCCCCTACCAGGATGCCAATGGCGATCGGCTGGTCGGCTACTACGCCTATGATGACGCCGTCACTGGCAAGCGCCCCGGCATTGTCGTGGTGCACGAGTGGTGGGGGCTGAACGACTACGCCAAGCGCCGTGCCCGCGACCTGGCAGCGCTGGGCTACAACGCGCTGGCCATCGACATGTATGGCGATGGCAAACACACCGAACACCCTCAGGACGCCCAGGCCTTCATGGCTGAAGCCATGAAGGACCCTGCCGCAGCCGCAGGGCGTTTCGATGCCGGCCTCGACCTGCTCAAGATGCAGCCCAACACCAACAAACACGAACTGGGCGCCGTTGGTTACTGCTTCGGCGGCAAGGTAGTACTGGACGCCGCACGCCGCGGCGAGAAGCTTGACGGCGTGGTGAGCTTCCATGGTGCGCTGGTCACCGACACACCGGCCAAGCCAGGCGTGGTGCGGGCCGCGATCCTGGTGGAGCACGGTGGCGCGGACAGCATGGTCACCCCGCAGCAGGTAGACGCGTTCAAGGCCGAAATGGACGCGGCGAAGGTGGACTACAGGTTCGTCACCCTTGAAGGCGCCAAGCACGGGTTCACCAACCCGGACGCAGACAGGCTGAGCCATGGCGGGCATGGTGGCCCGGACATCGGCTATAACAAGGAAGCGGACGAGCACTCGTGGGCCGACATGCAGGCGTTCTTCAAGAAGGTACTCAAATAGCTACGGCCTCCCATGGCATCTGCGCAGCTGGCACAATAGGCCCATGAACACATTGCCTGCCTGTTGCGCCCCGCTTCAACACCACTGGCCCCTGCCCCGCCCGCTACCCGGGGCGGTCCTGGTCAGTTGCGCGTTCGACCCCGCCCGCCTGGGCCCCGACGACTTCAATCGCGCGGGTGTGGTCCCCAGTGCCAGCCTGCAACGCTCGGTTGCCAAGCGCCAGGCGGAGTACCTGGCCGGCCGGGTGTGCGCGCGGGCCGCTCTGCAGCGCCTGGACGGCCGCGATCATGTGCCGGCAACGCACGAAGACCGTTCGCCTGTATGGCCTGCTGGCATTCGCGGCTCGATTACCCATGGCAAAGGCTGGGCAGCGGCCGTGGTAGCGGCCCAAGCCAATTGCCAGGGCCTGGGGCTGGATCAAGAGGCACTGCTGGACGACGAGCGCGCCGAACGGCTGATGGGCGAGATCCTGACCCCGATGGAGCTGGAGCGGCTAGACCGCAGCCAACTGGGCATGACGGTGACCCTGACCTTCTCCCTCAAGGAAAGCCTGTTCAAGACCCTCTACCCGCTGACCGGCCAGCGCTTCTATTTCGAGCACGCCGAGCTGCTGGACTGGTCCGCTGACGGTTTGGCCCGCCTGCGCCTGCTAGCCGACCTTTCACCCCAGTGGCGGCATGGCGCCGTGCTGCAGGGCCAGTTCTGCCTGCAGGCAGGCCACTTACTGAGCCTGGTCAGCGCCTGAGCACTACTGCAGTGCTTGCCGTGGCGGCCATGCCAAGCTGAAACAGGCCCCGCCAAGCCTGGCGCTGCGGCTTACCGTAGCGCGGCCTGTATGCCAGTGAATGATGCGCCGCACGATCGACAGGCCCAGGCCGTGCCCACCGGAAGCGCGGGTGCGGCTGTCATCGACCCGGGTAAAGGGTGTGAAGATGCGTTCCCAATAGCTTTCAGGCACGCCAGGGCCGTCATCTTCCACATTGATGCGGCATAGCTGAGGCCCAAGCTGGTAGCTCAGGCGCACTTCGCTTTCGGCATGGCGCAAGGCATTGCTGACCAGGTTTTGCACGGCCCGATGCAGGTAACGCGGCTCGGCCTCGACCCAGGCGCCATCAGCGGCGGTGCTGTCAAAGTCACCCCGCAGCACCCTGACACCGGGGCGCAGCGGCGCCAGCTCGTCGATTACCCGGGTGAGCAGCGCGTCCAGGTCCACTGGCTGAAACCGCAGGGCAGGTGCGCCCTGCTCCAGGCGGGCATACGTCAGCATTTCATCGACCAGTTCGTCGAGGTCCTGAATGTCGCCATCCATGCCGGCCAGGTGTTTGGCACGGGCCTGCTCGGTAGCGGCGGCTTCGACCATTTCCAGGCCAAAACGCAGGCGTGCCACGGGGGTGCGCAGTTCATGGGACACCGCCCGCACCAGTTCACGTTGCATGGTCAACGAACGCTGCAGGTGTTCGGCCATACCGTTGAACGCCTGGGCCAGGCGCCCTACCGAGTCGGCGTCCCCTGCGGGCACGCGCGTATCCAGGCTGCCGTGCGCGATGCGCGCTGCGGCGCTTTCCAGCCCGGAAACACGGCGTTCAAGCTGGCGCACCAGCAAGTACACGACAAGCCCGATCAGGCTCAGGCCCAGCAGTGCGATCAGCACCAGCAGTTGCGGCGGGTACGGGTTGAGCTGGTACAGCGGGCCAATTTCCAGCACCCAGGGCGAGCCTGCCAACCCGGCGAATACCCGAATCGAGTCACCGTCCCGGCCCAGCGCCATGACGGTGTCGCCCTCCTCCACGCGGCGTCGCTGGTCATCGTCCAGGCTCGCCCGCTCGATGCGCTGCAACGCAACGCCAAAGCCAAACCCCTTGTCCTGCTTGAGCTGCTCGAGACGCTGCTGTTGCTCCGTCACCGGGTAGCGCACCAGTTCGTCGGCCAGCAGGTACAGGGTGGCGCGTGCCAACTGCTCGCTGACCTGCTTCACCTGCGCCACCAGCAACAGGTCCTGCTGGCCCACCCTGCGCAATACCCTGGCCGCATGCGCGCCGGTTTTCTCCACCACCACCAGGCCGCGATACAAGCGCGCACGCTGTGCGCCGTCCAGGCTTACGGCCGCCATGGGTTGCACGGCCAGCGGCACCCCCATCAGGCGCTCCCACATCAGCAGCGAGCGCTTGCGTTCGGTGTCGTTCTGCTGGGCGAGGTTGTCGGCCATTAGGCTGAAGGTGCCCTGCGCCAGGCCCTCACGGTGCTGGGCGGCACGCACCTCGTTGACCAGATGCAGGCTGAGCACCCCAAGCAGCGCCACCAGCACCAGCACGGCCAGCATACCGCCATAGATACGCAGAAAAATCGAGTTGCTCATGGCGCCTCGCCGACGAACAGGTAGCCCTTGTTGCGCAGCGTCTTTATCAGCCGCGGCTGGAGGGGGTCATCGCCTATTCGCGGGCGGATTCTGGAAATGCGTATATCGATGGAACGGTCCTGGCCGTCATAGGCCACGCCGCGCAGCGCGGTGAAGATCTGCTCGCGTGTCAGCACCTTGCCGGCGTTGCTGGCCAACAGCCAGAGCAGGTCGAATTCGGCACCGGTCAGCTCGATCAACTGCTCGCCCAGCCGGGCTTCGCGCAGGCGGTTATCGATGTGCAGCGCACCGAAGGCCAAGGCGTGGCCCTGGGGCCGCTCGGTGCGGCGCAGCAGCGCCTGTATGCGCGCCAGCAGCAAACGCGGCCGCACCGGCTTGCACACATAGTCGTCGGCCCCAAGGTCCAGGCCCTGCACCTGATCGAGCTCATCGCTACGTGCCGTCAGCATCAGAATGGGGCCAGGGTATTGGCTGCGCACGCGCCGGCAGATACTCATGCCGTCTTCACCGGGCAGCATCAGGTCGAGCACGACCAAGTCGGGCTGGCTGTCGATGATGAGCCGTGCGGCCCGGCCACCATCCCCCTCGACGGTGACAGCATAGCCGTTGGCCTGCAGGTACTCGGCGGTCAGCTCGGCCAGCCGCGGGTCGTCTTCGACGATGAGGATACGTGCGCAGCGGTTGTCCATGGCAGGCGCCTTGTGAAGGGTGTTCGCCGGGTCATAGTACGGTTGGCGGGGTACGCCGCCAAGCCATGGCCGGCACGTTGGATAACGCAGCTTTTGTGACAAAGATCACGCCGGCGCAAATCTGCCCAATGGCAGTTCAGGGCTGAAAAGGACTCCAAACCAGTGGCCACAAGGCCTACAGCGAATACTCAGGATTCACTCACAAAGTACACACAACTTATCCACAGCAGCTCGCCTTGCAAACACCCCAATACCGCATTATCTTGTATCCCGAACGCAGCGAACCACTAGATATAGGGGTTCGTGCAAAATCACACCTAAAAGTCAACCCGCAAAATCAAGCGATTTTTCGGCTGAACTTCACGTGATTTCAGCAGCCAAACCGCTCCTGCGGAGGCGACCGAGGCAAGCCCTTCCAGGGCCTTGTTCGGGCACGGGTGCAACAGGCCAGGCCTGCCACCTGTGAGCAACAGTTTTTGGGCCCAGCCCAGAACCTTTGACTTCGGCCAGGGAGCGGCGAGCCATTGCCCTAATTCCTGAGTCTGTCCCGAAGTCGGTACGCCCGCGCGGGCGGATGCGTTCGTTTTGC
The DNA here is from genome assembly GCF_016647875.1 of Pseudomonas sp. S36. Classification (NCBI taxonomy): domain Bacteria; kingdom Pseudomonadati; phylum Pseudomonadota; class Gammaproteobacteria; order Pseudomonadales; family Pseudomonadaceae; genus Pseudomonas; species Pseudomonas sp. S36. The sequence continues at coordinate 120,470 of NZ_JACVVG010000011.1, forward strand.
GCATCCCCCAGGGCAATCGAGCAAGTGGACGGAACGGTGGGCGCCCAGAAGGCGCCTGATCAATATAGAAACTGTGGAGACACCCACCCATGCAAACCGACACGACTCGCGAGAACCCGCAGGCCAAGGCCCCGCAGGTTGCCGATTCCAACCAGGATCTGGCCGCCACTGCACCTGGCCAACTGCGCGTGATCAAGCGTAACGGTACCGTCGTCGCCTACACCGACGACAAGATCACCGTGGCCATCACCAAGGCGTTCCTCGCAGTTGAAGGCGGCACCGCCGCCGCCTCGTCGCGCATTCACGACACCGTCGCGCGCCTGACCGAGCAGGTCACCGCGACGTTCAAGCGCCGCATGCCATCGGGTGGCACCATTCACATCGAGGAAATCCAGGACCAGGTCGAACTGGCCCTGATGCGCGCAGGCGAGCAGAAAGTCGCCCGCGACTACGTGATCTACCGCGACCAGCGCGCCAAGGAGCGCGCCACCCGCGCCAACGTCGAAAGCGTGATCGAGGCGCACCCGACCATTCGCATCACTCTGGCTGACGGCAGCAAGGCCCCGCTGGACATGGCGCGCCTGAACACCATCATCAGCGAAGCCTGCGAAGGCCTGGCCGAGGTCGACGGCGACCTGATCCAGCGCGAAACCCTGAAAAACCTGTACGACGGCGTGGCCCTCAAGGACGTCAACACCGCTTTGGTGATGACCGCCCGTACCCTGGTCGAGCGTGAGCCGAACTATTCGTTCGTTACCGCCCGCCTGCTGATGGACACCCTGCGCGCCGAAGGCCTGGGCTTCCTGAACGTGGCCGACAGCGCCACCCACCACGAAATGGCAGACCTGTACGCCGAGGCCCTGCCGGCCTACGTGGCCAAGGGTGTGGAGTTCGAGCTGCTGGACCCTGCGCTCAAAGGTTACGACCTGGAGCGCCTGGGCAAGGCCATCGACCACGAGCGTGACCAGCAATTTACCTACCTGGGCCTGCAGACCCTGTACGACCGCTACTTCATCCACAAGGATGGCGTACGCTTCGAACTGCCTCAGGTGTTCTTCATGCGTGTGGCCATGGGCCTGGCGCTGGAAGAGAAGGACAAGGAAGCCCGCGCGATCGAGTTCTACAACCTGTTGTCGTCCTTCGACTACATGGCCTCGACGCCTACCCTGTTCAACGCCGGCACCCTGCGCCCACAGCTGTCCAGCTGCTACCTGACCACCGTGCCGGATGACCTGTCGGGCATCTACCACGCGATCCACGACAACGCCATGCTGTCCAAATTCGCCGGTGGCCTGGGCAACGACTGGACCCCGGTGCGTGCACTGGGCTCCTACATCAAGGGCACCAACGGCAAGTCCCAGGGCGTCGTACCCTTCCTGAAAGTGGTCAACGACACCGCCGTTGCAGTGAACCAGGGCGGCAAGCGCAAGGGCGCGGTATGTGCCTATCTGGAAACCTGGCACCTGGACATCGAAGAGTTCATCGAGCTGCGCAAGAACACCGGTGATGACCGCCGTCGTACCCACGACATGAACACCGCCAACTGGATCCCGGACCTGTTCATGAAGCGCGTCTTCGATGACGGCAAGTGGACCCTGTTCTCGCCTTCGGAAGTGCCAGACCTGCACGACCTGACCGGCAAGGCCTTCGAAGAGCGTTACGAGTACTACGAAGCCCTGACCGAATACAACAAGATCAAGGTGTTCAAGACCATCCAGGCCAAAGACCTGTGGCGCAAGATGCTGTCGATGCTGTTCGAAACCGGCCACCCTTGGCTGACCTTCAAGGACCCTTGCAACCTGCGCTCGCCGCAGCAGCACGTGGGCGTGGTACACAGCTCCAACCTGTGCACCGAGATCACCTTGAACACCAACAAGGATGAGATCGCCGTCTGCAACCTGGGCTCGATCAACCTGCCGAACCACATCACCGACGGCAAGCTGGACACCGCCAAGCTGCAACGCACCGTGAACACGGCTGTGCGCATGCTCGACAACGTCATCGACATCAACTACTACTCGGTGCCACAAGCGCGCAACTCCAACTTCAAGCACCGCCCCGTTGGCCTGGGCATCATGGGCTTCCAGGATGCGCTGTACCTGCAGCACATTCCGTACGGCTCCGATGCTGCCGTCGAGTTTGCCGACAAGTCGATGGAAGCGGTCAGCTACTTCGCCATCCAGGCCTCCTGTGACCTGGCCGACGAGCGCGGCGCCTACGAGACGTTCCAGGGTTCGCTGTGGTCCAAGGGCATTCTGCCGCTGGATTCGCAACAGATCCTGATCGAAGCCCGTGGCCAGAAGTACATCGACGTCAACCTGGAAGAAACCCTGGATTGGGCGCCGGTGCGCGAGCGCGTGCAAAAAGGTATTCGTAACTCGAACATCATGGCCATCGCGCCGACCGCAACCATCGCCAACATCACTGGCGTGTCGCAGTCCATCGAGCCGACCTACCAGAACCTGTACGTGAAGTCGAACCTGTCGGGCGAGTTCACCGTGATCAACCCGTACCTGGTGCGCGACCTGAAAGCCCGCGGCCTGTGGGATGCGGTCATGATCAACGACCTGAAGTACTACGACGGTTCGGTGCAGCAGATCGAGCGTATCCCGCAAGAGCTGAAAGACCTGTACGCCACCGCCTTCGAAGTCGAGACCAAGTGGATCGTCGATGCCGCCTCCCGTCGCCAGAAGTGGATCGACCAGGCCCAGTCGCTGAACCTGTACATCGCCGGCGCTTCGGGCAAGAAACTGGACGTGACCTACCGCATGGCCTGGTACCGTGGCCTGAAAACCACCTACTACCTCCGTGCCCTGGCCGCGACCAGCACCGAGAAGTCGACCATCAACACCGGCAAGCTCAACGCCGTGTCCAGCGGTGGCGACAGCGCCCCTGCCCAGGCCGCCGGCCCGGCACCTGTGCCAAAGGCCTGCGCGATCGACGAGCCGGACTGCGAAGCCTGCCAGTAAGGCTTGGCTGAGGCTTCCCTTGGGAAGCCTCTTTTCCGTGTAGCCACACGGCCCCCTGTGGGAGGCCGGCCTTGCCGCCGCCTGCCCAACAGCCAGACACAACAGGCCTGGGCGCCAATGCCTGGGCCAGCCCGACCAAGGGCAATCAGATTTGCGTGCACTGCAGTACCCCCTTTGGGGGCCAAAGCATCGCAACCACGATCCACCGGCCATACTCCATAGATGGCCCTCAAGCAGGAGAACCTCACCATGCTGAGCTGGGACGAATTCGACAAAGAAGACGGCGAAGTAGCCGCCAAAGGCAACACCCCTGCGCAGGCCACTGCCGCTGCCACCCTCGACAAGCTGGACAGCGCCGGCGGTGCCGCCGCCCTGGAAGCCCGTGCCGCCACCGCTGCTGATTCCGAAGCCGTGAAGCGCGCCAAGGCCGCCCTCGACGCCCTCGACATCGCCGAAGGCCTGGCTGAGCTGGAAGGCTCGTCGGCCCGCGTCGCTGTTGACGAAAAGCGCATGATCAACTGCCGCGCCGACCTCAACCAGTTGGTACCGTTCAAGTATGACTGGGCCTGGCAGAAGTACCTGGATGGCTGCGCCAACCACTGGATGCCGCAAGAGGTCAACATGACCGCCGACATCGCACTGTGGAAGAGCATGGACGGCCTGACCGAAGACGAGCGCCGCATCGTCATGCGCAACCTCGGCTTCTTCTCCACCGCCGACTCGCTGGTCGCCAACAACCTGGCCCTGGCCGTGTACCGCCTGATCACCAACCCGGAATGCCGCCAGTACATCCTGCGCCAGGCATTCGAAGAGGCGATCCACACCCACGCCTACCAGTACTGCATCGAATCGCTGGGCATGGATGAGGGCGAGATCTTCAACATGTACCACGAAATCCCGTCGGTCGCTAAAAAAGCCGCCTGGGGCCTGAAGTACACCCGCGCCATCTCCGACCCGGAATTCAACACTGGCACCGTAGAAACCGACAAGGAGCTGCTGCGCAACCTGATCGCCTACTACTGCGTGCTGGAAGGCATCTTCTTCTACTGCGGCTTCACCCAGATTCTGTCCATGGGCCGCCGCAACAAGATGACCGGCGTGGCCGAGCAGTTCCAGTACATCCTGCGTGACGAATCGATGCACCTGAACTTCGGCATCGATGTGATCAACCAGATCAAGATCGAGAACCCGCACCTGTGGGACGCGGCGATGAAGGAAGAAGCGACCCAGATGATCCTGCAAGGGACCCAGCTGGAGATCGAATACGCCCGCGACACCATGCCTCGCGGCGTGCTGGGCATGAACGCGGCAATGATGGAGGACTACCTCAAGTTCATCGCCAACCGTCGCCTGACCCAGATTGGCCTGAAAGAAGAATACCCAGGCACGACCAACCCGTTCCCGTGGATGAGCGAGATCATGGACTTGAAGAAAGAGAAGAACTTCTTCGAGACGCGCGTGATCGAGTATCAGACCGGTGGGGCGTTGAGCTGGGATTGATTGCCCAGGCTGAACATCAGGAAGGCTGCCAATTGGCAGCCTTTTTTACGAACGCAATTTGCCTCCCAACGTTTTCAGTCCAACCGCTGCATCCGCAGCTCGTGCGCAAGCATGTCAATGAAGGCCCTGACCTTGGCCGAACCATACTTGCTCTCCCTGTGCAGCACATGAATCGGCCAGGGGGCCTCCTCGTATTCGGCCAGAATCACCTGCAACTGGCCGCTGGCCAACTCGTCTGCGACCTGATACGACAACAGCCGTGCAATCCCCAACCCACCGACGGCCGCCGCAATAGCCCCATCATTGCTGGTGACCATCAGCCGCGGCTTCATGCGCACCAGGGTGGGCTCATCGGTGACCCCGAAGCGCCAGCCGGCCCTCGGGGAAAGGTTGGTGGTGCCGATCACGGCATGGTCGGACAAATCCGAGGGATGCCGTGGGGTGCCGTGGCGCGACAGGTACCCGGGCGAAGCGCACAACATGCGCCGCACCTGGCCCACGCGCAACGCCCTGAGCCCGGAGTCGGGTAATGGGCCGATGCGCACGGCCACATCCATGCCCTCCTCCACCATGTTCACCACCCGGTCGAGGAAGTAGGCAGACACATCCACCTGCGGGTAGTGCTGCAGGTAGCGCACGATACAGGGCATGACGAATTTCTTGCCGAACAGGCTCGGCGCGGTCACCGCCAGTTCCCCTTTAGGGTTGGCGTTGATGCCGGCAGCGGCTTCGTTGGCCTCATGGAGGCTGGCCAGGATATGCCGTACGTCCTCCAGGTAGCGGCTGCCGGCTTCGGTCAGGCGCACGCTGCGCGTGGTACGCAGCAGCAGTTTGACCCCGAGCTGTTGTTCCAGGGCGCTGACCGCACGGGTGACGGCAGCCGGGGAGATATCCAGGCGGCGGGCGGCGGCGGCAAAGCTTTCCAGCTCACCGACTGCGACAAACACCTTCATCAGGTGGATCTGGTCCATTCAGGCTCCAAAGGCTCGAGGTAGCGGTAGCAGGGTACAGCGCGGGCTTACTCCTTGAGGGCCCAGCGCAGGGAAACAGCAGCTGGGCGCCACACGACCTGCTCCACACGCAGCGTCCATAACCGCTGTGCGCCTTCAAACAGTTGAACCGCGGGGCTTTCCAGCAGTACCTCGGCGTGCCCGCTTAGCTGCAGCACGCTGCCGCTGGTGAAATCAATGAACAGCAAACCGGCCAGCGGGTTCAGCAGCAGGTTGCCCAGCGTGTTGAAGTGCAGGTTGCCAGCATAGTCCGGGATGGTCAGAACATTGCCTTCTACCTTGATGAACCCCGGCCTGCCGCCACGGTGAGACACATCAACCGAGCGCTTGCCGTCGTCATGCTCCACGTAGCTGGCAACAAAGAAAGTATCGGCAGCCTGGATCAATGGTCGGGTGGCCGCGTTCAGGGTGGTTGCTTTCTCACCCCGCTGGGCGGGCGCATCGACGCGCCTGTAGTCACGCGGCTGAATGTAGCGCGGGCAGTTTCCAAAGGATTGCTCCACTGTGACCTGCAACTGGCCTGACGCCGAGTGACGGATCTGCCCATTGAGACGGTTACGTCGACGCGTGTGCAGTTCGATACCCAGCAACCCAATGGCCTGCCCAGGCCGCAACCCGGGGGTAGCGGGGTCATCCACTGATAACCCGGCGTCGATGGTCAGTTGTTGGGGGCTCGGAGAACGGATAAACCCTTCCGGCCCTTCAAGCAGGGTTGCCCAAGGGCGACCCTGGGCATCCACACTGGCCGCCACCAGGAACGGCAGTTGCTGGAAAAAGCTGCGGTGCTGCTCGGGCATGTGGTCACGAATAACCTTTTGCCCGACCGCCTCCATGCGCGCCGCTACCCCGGCCATTTCCTGCAGGCTTTTCTCGCCCGCATGCCAAGGTGAGGCGCGGTGGTGCTGAGGCTGTTCCATAACGGCGCTCCTCGTGAGGGCGGGGGTGTCAGGCGCTGGTCTGCAGCCCGATGACGGTGCGCGGCATGGGCACGAAACCAGGCAACCCTTCGATGCGCGCCAGCCAGTTACGCACGTTGATGTAAGGCTCCAGCGATACGTTGCCCTCAGGGGCATGGGCAATGTAGGAGTAGTTGGCCACGTCAGCGATGGTGGGCGTATCACCCGCGAGGAAGGGTGCTTTGCCCAACTCGGCGTCCATTACCTTGAGCAGGGTGTGGGCGCGGGCGATCACTTCGTCGGTGTTGAACGAGGCCCCGAATACGGTAACCAGCCGGGCCGCAGCAGGGCCAAACGCCAACGGCCCGGCCGCGACCGACAGCCAGCGCTGCACACGTGCAGCCGCCGCAGGGGCCTCCGGCAACCAGGCCCCTTCGCCGTATTGCTTGGCCAGGTAGACCAGGATGGCGTTGGAGTCAGCGATCACAGTGCCATTATCCTCAATGACCGGCACCTGCCCGAACGGGTTGAGTGCCAGGAAATCCGGCTGCTTGTGTGCCCCCTTTGCCAAGTCGACAAGCACCTGTTCGGTTGGCAGCCCAAGGAGAGAGAGCATGAGTTCGATACGGTGGGCGTGGCCAGACTTGGGGAAGTTGTAAAGCTTGATGGGGCGAGGCATGGCTGGAACTCCAGGTCAGCACCGGGGTGGGCTGGTGGAGCACATGCTGCACTGGATCACAACGCAGAGGAATCAGTGTGCGGGGTAATCCATAATTTCGTGCTGTGGAATAATTGAGTCGGGGGATTGGCTCTGAGCCTAGACAAGCCGCTCGGCGGCTTTTTTATATGCCTGATCTCGTTCACGTTGATCGACGGCCACAACAAAAACCACGATCTCTTGGTCTATGACCTGATAGACCATTCTATATCCGCTGCTGCGGAGCTTTATCTTGTAACAATCTGGCAGAGAGTGAAGGCGATTTGCCTCGATTCGAGGGTTGGACAGAACCTCGATCAATTTCTTTTTGAATTGCTGACGTACTGTATCACCCAGCTTTCTCCACTCCTTCAATGCGCGGGAGTCGAAGTCAAGACTATAGGTCATCCAGGCGAACCCTCACGCGCTGCGCGGAAGCAATCCGCTCCCTAACGGTTGCAATGAGATCCTCATCATCCTCGGTCATCAGGACGGGCCGGAAGGGCAATGAGCCTCGTTCTGCAACGTACTGCAGGGCCTGGCGCATGAGTTCTGATGGGGTGACACCAAGACGCTCAAGCTCTTTATAGGCACGGGCCTTAAGTTCGTCGTCAATGCGGATGTTGATGGAAGCCAAGAGTCAGCCCTTTAGTAAAGACATTTGTCATTACGATGCACCTATTCACTTCAACACGCAATAGCGGTTTGTCTGGTGATCATGGCCATTACGCTTCAGAGGCCCCAGAAAGCGGGTAATACTAAAAGGCGCCATGGGCGCCTTGATCAATTAGGGGAGAGGTAGGGTTTAGCATCTAGCCCCAATCTGCTACATATCAAACGCCGAAGGCAGCACCACCATGTCGCGGATGGTCACGTTGCGAGGGCGCGTGAGCATGTACATGACGGCATCGGCCACCACACAGGGTTCTATGAGGCTGCCAAGGGCCAGGGCTTTCTGCAGGTTTTCTGCCGGCCAGTCAGCGAGCAAGGCGCTGTTGACGGGGCCGGGGGACACGGCCGCTACCCTGATACCTTGGTCTTTGACCTGGCGGCGCAAGGTTTGTACGAAGCAGTTCACGGCCCACTTCGACGCCGAGTACACAGGCTCCCAAGGGACAGGGAAATGCCCGGCGACCGAGCCTGTGACGATGATGTCGCCGGTGCCTTTGGCGACCATGTGTGGCAGCACAGCGTTGATGTTCTTCATGACCGCGTTGACGTTGAGGTTGAGCATGCGGTCGATGGCAAGGGGGTCGGCCTCGGTGAAGTTGCCACCCAGGTAGCTGCCTGCGTTGGCATAGAAAATATCCAACCCGCCTGCCTGATCCACAATCCCTTTGAGCAGATTGCCACAGCTGTCGTTGTCCAGTAGGTCGATCACCAACGGTGTCGCCTGCGGCCCAAGCCGCTCACATGCGAGCCCAAGGGCGGTTTCATCCCGGTCTATCAAGACCACGTGGGCCCCCGCCAGTGTCATTGCTTCTGCGGTGGCCAAGCCGATGCCAGAGGCGGCACCCGTGATTGCTGCAACCTTCCCTTCCAGTTGATAGGACATATTCAGCTCCTGCTTGCCTTCGTGAGGCATGTTGTAATTGTTTGGGCAGAAATGTTCACGTCTACATTTTTGGCCGTTCAGCCTTGTCACGGAGCTGAATCTAGAGGCGTGATGAGCAGAATGTCAACGTCTACATTTGTAAGCGAATACGTTGATGCTGACTCGGGCTGCCGCCTCAGCTATGCAACGTGCCTTGGATTGTGAGGTCTGCCTGGGTGCGATCGGGCTCGTCTATGGCTTTGAACAACATGCCAATGGCGCCCGCGCCGGCTTCGTAGCTACTGTGGCTGACACACGCAATGGGCTCGCCATATAGTTCGGCGTACGGAACTTGATCGATGCTGAACAGCTGGATGTCCGCCCTCGACAGCCCTTGCCTGCGCAGCGCTTCCAAAGCGCCCAGGGTCATCAGGTTGTTCAGCCCGAAGATGACCTGAGGCCGCGCTCCGCCTTGCAGGTAGGCAGCGGTCCGGTCGCATGCAGGCGCCTGTGTGTAGTCACCCTCAAGCACATCGAGGGTAACTGGATCTGAACATTCCTCTACCGCCTTGCGGATCCCGGCAAGGCGGGCCTGGGTGATGGCCGAGCGCGCGGGGCCACCTACCACGAGCACGTGGCGATGACCTTGGGCAAGCACCGCCCGCATCCCCCGCAAACCGCTTTCTTCATTATCCAGGTATACGCCGGCGAACGTGGCATCGTGCAGCTTCCTGTCGATCTGCACTACCGGTATGGCGGCCTGCTCCAACTTGGGGAGGTAGGCTGGGCAATAATCTTCAGCGTCTGAAACCACTGACAGAATAATGCCTGCCACCTGGTAGCTGAGCAGCGTGTCGACTGCCTTTTCCTCAAGCGCCGGGGAGCCATCTGTGTCGAAAAGCATCAAGGTGTAGTCCCGACGTTTGGCTTCGCGGGTAATGGCTTTGATGATTTCGCCATAAAAGGGATTGTCCAGGCTGGCGGTAACCAGGCCGATCAACCGGCTTTCCTGGTTTTTCAGGCTGCGGGCAAATGCATTGGGCACGTAATTGAGCTCGCGGGCCACTTCAAGAATATGCGCCAGGGTCGACTTCTTGACTTTCTCCGGCTGGTTGAGCGCTCGCGATACGGTGACGGTCGTCATGTTCACGCGTTTGGCGATATCAGTGATCGTAGCTTTACCAGGTTTGGCCATGTCGTATCAGCATCAGGAGGCGGTGCGTCGAGGGTACACGCAACATTGTCAGGTGAAAAATGCCGTGCTAGCTTTATTTCAATGTTGACGTTTACATTACCTGCCGATTTGACCCATCTCTAATCCTGGGTCTTCACACCAGGCCCAAAATGTAGACGTCAACATGAGCCAATAAAAACAACCAAAGGATGTGCTCATGAACTATGTAGTTGGGGTAGACATCGGTACGCAGAGTACCAAGGCACTGCTGATTTCAACTCAAGGGGCGATCGTTGCTCAGGCCTCCGTGGGCTACCAGGTCGAGCAGCCAGAACTACTCTGGGCGCAGCAATGGCCTGATGTGTGGCTGAAGGCGGTTTACCAGGCGGTCGCCAATGCCGTCGCCAGCAGCAGCATCCAGCCGAACGATATCAAAGCCATCTGCGTCAGCAGCCTGTACGGCGGGTCGGGCATACCGGTGGACACAGCGATGATGCCACTGCACCCGTGCCTCATCTGGATGGACCGCCGAGCCACGACAGAAGCTGACTGGGTTCGGCAGAATATCGACCTGGCCTACCTTCACGATACGACCGGCAATGGTGTGGACAGTTACTACGGCTACACGAAGATGCTGTGGATCAAGCGCAACAGGCCAGACGTGTGGGCCAGGACGCATTATCTGCTGCCACCTAATAGCTATGTGCAGTATCACTTGAGCGGGTGTGTGGCCGTAGACCACAGTTCGGCAGGCAATATCGGTGGCGTGTACGACATCAAGCAACGCACCTGGTCAGTTCCCCTACTCGAGCGCCTGGGGATCGACCCCCAGCTCATGCCGCAGCGTCTGGTCGACTCAGGTGAAGTCATTGGTGAACTGCTGCCTTCACCTGCCCGGCTGATGGGGCTTAGCCCTGGTATCCCAGTCGTGGCTGGTGGCGTGGACGCGGCGATGGCAACGCTCGCAGCCGGCGTGCTGACCCCGGGCAATCATGTGGCGATGCTTGGGACCAGCATGTGCTGGGGCTTCGTCAATCGCCGCACAGATGCACAACTGGGGCTTATCAGCATGCCCTACGTGCACAAGCCGGCCGATTACCTTTACATCTTCGGCGGCGCCATCACGGCGGGGGCTTCGATCAGTTGGTTTCGGGAGCAATTCTGTACACGGGAAAAACACGCGGCCGCCATGGGCGTTGGCGTGGACGTGCACCAGTTGATGGAGGACGAAGCAGGCAAAACCCCGCCGGGGGCAGACGGCTTGGTGTTCCTGCCCTATATGATGGGTGAACGCAGCCCCATCTGGGACGCCCAGGCCAGCGGCGCTTATGTAGGCCTGTCGTTGTACCACACCAGAGCGCACCTCTATCGTGCAGTACTGGAAGGGCTGGGCTATGCCCTGCGCCATAATATCGAGCGCGGTCGCCAGGGCGCCGAGCGCCTGGACCCGGAGTTGATCGTGGTAGGGGGCGCCGCAGCCTCCGACCTCTGGATGCAGATCATTGCCGATATAACCGGGTATCCGGTGCTTACCATCGAGCAAGCCGTAGAAGCACCGCTGGGCGCGGCCATGCTGGCAGCGCTGGCCACGGGCGACATTGACGACCTGGCCAACGTGCGTGGGTGGCGCACCCTTGAACGACGCGCCACGCCCAACCCTCGCACCCAGGCGTTATACGATCAGCTGTTCTCGGTCTATTGCGACCTGTATCCAGCGTTGAAGCCCAGTATGCACCGGCTGGCAGGGTTGCCGCCTACTGCGGATGCGCCGCTCAAGATACCCACGTCGCTGAATAGCCCGCCCTCCCCGCCTGCAGTTGAGGGCACCAGCGCCTACCTGCAACCGTCGGGCTAAGGTTTCAGCTCACCTTGCCGAATGCTGAAACGCATAGAGTTTGCGCACGGCATCGATCACCTGAGGCACGCATGCCTGGATATCCTGCTCGGACATCTGATCGAGCAGTTCAATGTTATCTTCCAGGCCGTGCAGCGAAATAGCCCTCAGCAGTGGGTCTTGCGCGGCGGGCAGTGCAGGCCATGCGGCAACCTGAGTGCCGCGCATATAACCGAAACACCACTCTTCCATCACCGTGACAGGCCCCTGTTCGCTTTCGGTTTCTTCGAACAACGGCACGAAGTGGTCGACGTCTTCCTCCAACTGCTCCGCCACCTGGCTGGCATAGCGCAGCATCAGGGCCGTGTAGGCCTCCTCATGGGCCGGCTTCTTGAACTTCGGCACGCTGCCACCGGCTACGGCAGGCAACCACTCCCCGGGCTGCACAGTAGACGGTGAGCTGGCCAATGCGGTGAAGAAGCCATTGAGCTCCGCGAGGTTGAGTACGGAGTAATCGTTACCGTAGGTGATCAGCAAGTCTTCGAGGCGGTCGAGCTCTTTATCAGTGAGCGTGGGTAGCATGTACAGGCATCCTGGGAAGTGGAACGTGGGGGCACACTAACATAGCTGTTTCGGAAGGGGGTGTAGCAACTCCGCATCTGATATGCCTGCCCCTGTATAGAAGCCCGGATTCTGTGCCCACCACGCAGTCGGCATTAGATTTTAAAGCGCTACAAAGACAAAACCCCTACCTGCCTGCGCAGATAGGGGTTTTGCGAAATGA
>NZ_JACVVG010000120.1:0-262 GCF_016647875.1 Pseudomonas sp. S36
CCGCGCACTGGACAAGGACCTGACCGTCACCCTGAGCAACAACGCTACCGTGGTATTCAAGGCGGGTGAAACCAGCAAGTCTTATACTGCACCGGCCCAGGGTGATGACGTCTTCAAAGATGAAGGCAAAATCCAAGTGGGCATTACCAAGGCTGAAGTCCCGAACGCCTCGTTCGAGAACCTGGTCATTGGCGGCCCAGCTTCGGTGAATGTGACCGACACCATCAGCAAGGTCACTGCGGTCCTGTCTGTGGATAACACC
>NZ_JACVVG010000121.1:0-250 GCF_016647875.1 Pseudomonas sp. S36
GCTGCCCTGAGTTTTGCCCGCTTCAACAGTAATGACCTGACCATTGGACAGGGTCACAGTCACCGGCGTTTGCGCTGGGTTGGTCAGCGTCACGGTGTAAGTGATGACGCCACCTTCAGTGACCGACGGGTTCGCCGTCAGGGTCGCGGTAGTGGTGTCGATCGAATCATTGATGGTGGTGACGGCTGGAGTCGGGTTCGGAGTCAGCTGTTCGAAGTTGCCGCCCGTGGCATTTTCAATCGTGACGCTA
>NZ_JACVVG010000122.1:0-244 GCF_016647875.1 Pseudomonas sp. S36
CGTCAGGGTCGCGGTGGTAGTGTCGATCGAATCATTGATCGTGGTGACGGCCGGAGTTGGGTTTGGCGCCAGCTGTTCGAAGTTGCCGCCCGAGGCGTCTTTGATGGTGACGCTAACCGTCGAGCCGTTGTTATACACATCGTTCGGCGGGGTTTGGAAGTCGATGCTGCCCTGAGTTTTGCCCGCTTCAACAGTAATGACCTGGCCGTTGGACAGGGTCACAGTGACCGGCGTTTGAGCCGGG
>NZ_JACVVG010000123.1:0-244 GCF_016647875.1 Pseudomonas sp. S36
CTCCATCGTCGGCGGGCTGATGATGCTGCGCGACACGGCCAAGAAATTGCCTCTTACCGAGGAGCAATTGCGCAAGGTGCATGAGCGCAATGCCGAGGCGGATGCGAAGGATGCTCAGAACCGTTGAGCGATATGTGTTTGTGTAGGCGCTAGCGTAGCTCGCGATGGGGGGCGTAGCGCCCCCGGCGATGGCGGCGGCGCAGCTACGGGGGTGGGGGTGCTTTGCACCCCATCGCGAGCTGCG
>NZ_JACVVG010000124.1:0-243 GCF_016647875.1 Pseudomonas sp. S36
AACGTTAAACCGACGTTCACCGTACAGATCAACACTGCACTGGCCCACGACCTGGTCGTGACCTTGAGCAACAATGCTCAAGTCACCATCAAGGCTGGCCAAACCAGCGTGTCGTATGAGCACGCTGAACAGGGCGATGACGTCTACAAGGACTCGGGCGACCTAAGCCTGGGCATTAAGTCTGCAGTAGACATCGACGGCCGCACCTTCGAGAACCTGCAACTGGGTGGCGATGCGTCGGTA
>NZ_JACVVG010000125.1:0-238 GCF_016647875.1 Pseudomonas sp. S36
CGTAGGAGCGAGCGCAGCTCGCGATGCGCCGCGCGGGCGGCGCTCGGTCTCCCAGGCGCTGCACCTGTAACGGTGACCACCTCCCAGCTCAACCGCATTTTGCCGGTGAAGGGCCCCGGGCCGAGATTGCATCAGGGCTGCCAGGTATTCGCCGCAACATTATCTGCGCCTACGAGACCGAGCGCCGCCGCACAAACCACGTCATACACCTGGCCGCCATCACACGATCTAAGCCGAG
>NZ_JACVVG010000126.1:0-231 GCF_016647875.1 Pseudomonas sp. S36
GCCGACCCTCTGCTTGTAAGGCAGATGCTCTCCCGGCTGAGCTAATCACCCATGTCTCTCGGTGTGGCGCGCATTCTACGGGCGAATTTCAACCCTGGCAAGTACTTATCGCATTTTTTTGCTGATTGCTTGAGTACCAAAAAGCGCCCACAAAAAAAGCGACCCTAAGGTCGCTTTCTCTGTTGCTTCAGGGTGTTCAGTGGGCCCTTGAAGCGGAATATGGCGCAGCGG
>NZ_JACVVG010000127.1:0-227 GCF_016647875.1 Pseudomonas sp. S36
GCGCGGCGCATCGCGACCTGGCGGTCGCTCCTACGTTTGTTTCGGGCCAGTAACGCCTGTGGCAGGCGCGCGCGACCGCCTGGTTGGTACGACACGGTACCGCGACATGCGCCAAGGCGTACGCGCGCCAATGGCACAGGCCTAATTGGCCCGAAACAAACGTAGGAGCGAGCAAAGCTCGCGATGCGCCGCGCGGGCGGCGCTCGATCTCCCAGGCGCTGCACCTG
>NZ_JACVVG010000128.1:0-227 GCF_016647875.1 Pseudomonas sp. S36
CCTACGCTCGGCCTCCTGAAGTCGCAATCTGTGTTGCTTGAACTATCGCGCACTTAGAAGCAAGAGCGATCGCGTTCTTCCAGTTAGTGTATGGAAACATGTAAGTTCGCTGTAGCTGTTGCTGTTGCTGTTGCTGTTGCTGTAGATCTTGATCTTGACTGTGATCTTGATCTTCACGACTTCAGGAGGCCGAACGAAGGACTTGCGGAGGGAGGTGACGGGCATGG
>NZ_JACVVG010000129.1:0-226 GCF_016647875.1 Pseudomonas sp. S36
CCACAACCCTCACGTCATGCCTGTGGTTGCCATCACACGATCTGCGTCGGCCACCACGCCGACCGGTTTGCGGGGAAGGGTATGAGGGGTTAGAGGTGCCCGCCTTGAGGGTTTTTTCGCCCGTGAGATCGAGCGCCGCCACAACCCTCACGTCATGCCTGTGGTTGCCATCACACGATCTGCCTCGGCCACCACGCCGACCGGTTTGCGGGTAGACGGGTGGGGG